>JBJDYD010000162.1:8843-28142 GCA_051867015.1 Faecousia sp.
AAATGGGGTAGCTTTTTTGTCATTGCGAGGCGCTTGCGCCGTGGCAATCTCCGGCTGAAAGTTTGTGCGCAGTTGGTGGTTCCTGCAGCGGCGCGCCGAGTCGTCGCGCCCTACGGGCAGTGGGGGTTCAAATGAAAAACGCTGCACGAAAGGCTTTTTCGTGCAGCGTTTGAATGAACGATATGTCGCGTAAGAGAATCTATCGTTTATTTCTGTTTGCAGCACGAATCGCTATTACCGAAGTAATAGGAATACGCAAAAGCAAACGCGAAATAGAACATGAAGATTCTCCTTTCCTCTTTTTCTGTGATTATAGCACGCGAATTCGCACTTTTCAAGTGGTTTTTTCGGCGTTTTCATAGAGCGGCTTGATTTTTTTACGGTAGAGGACAAGCATCATCACAACGGAGACGGTGAGCGAGGCGATCTCCGCGATGGGGAAGGCGAACCAGACGGCGGAGATCTCTTCTGTCAGAGAGAGCAGGTAGGCAGCGGGCAGAAGCACGATGATCTGACGCGCAAGGGAGGTGATCATGCTGTAAACGCTCTTGCCGAGGGCTTGGAACACGCCGCCGAAGATGATGCACGGGCCGGCGAAGATGAACGGAAGCGACAGCCGCCGCAGAGCGGGCACGCCCACGGATAGCATCTGCTCGTTTGCGTTAAACAGCGCCAGCAGCTTTTCGGGGAAGAGCTGGAACACCACAACGCCCAGCAGCATCAGGCACATGGCGCCGAATGCGCCGCAGCGGGTGACCTGCATAATGCGGTTCGGTTTGCGCGCGCCGTAGTTGTAGGCGGCAATGGCAAGCGCAGCGTTGTTGATGCCGAACACGGGCATGAAGATGAAGCTTTGCAGCTTGAAGTATGCGCCGAAGACCGCCGTACCCAGCTCGCCCAGACCGATCTGCACCGCCTCAAAGCGCATCAGAATGCGGTTGAAGCCGTAATACATCACCGAGCCGATGGCGACCATAATCATGGACGGCACGCCGATGCCGAGAATGCGGCGGATCATACGTCCGTCGGGACGGAAGCCGCGCAGCTTGAGATGCACATCGGGGTTCTTGCGGTGGTTGAGGAGCAGCGCGAGGACGAAAGCGACAATCTGTCCTGCCACCGTGGCGACGGCGGCGCCTGCGACCTCCATGCGCGGCATGCCGCAAAGTCCGAAGATCAAAATGGGGTCGAGGATGATATTGATGACTGCGCCGGTGCCCTGGGTGATGAGGGTATAGACGGTACGTCCGGTCGATTGGAGCAGGCGCTCGAAAATGATCTCTCCGAAGATACCGAAGGAGACAATCGTGATAATGCGGATATAGGTTGTGCCGTAGTCGATGACCGCCTGATTATGCGTCTGCGAGCGCATGAACGGTTCTGCGCCGAAGATGCCGAACAGGGCGGCGAGCACCGTGCCGCAGAGGGCGAGGAAGAGCCCGTTGAGCGCGGAGCGGTTGACCTCCTCCTGATTCTTTTCCCCCAAGCCGCGGGAGAGAAGGGCGTTGACACCGACGGCGATGCCGGTTGCCACGCCAATCATGATATTCTGCACGGGGAAGGCGAGGGAGACGGCGTTCAGCGCGTCTTGGTTGACATCGGAAATTTTGGCGACGAAGGCGCTGTCTACAACATTGTAAAGCGCCTGCACGAGCATGGACAACGCCATCGGCAGCGCCATCGTAAACAGCAGCCGCCCCACCGGACGCACGCCCATTTTGTTTTCTTTTAATGAGTCCATTTGTTTTTTGATTCTCCTGCCTTTTTTTCAACAAAATAATTATAGGGGCAGTATATCGGAAAAGCAAGAGGGAGAATCGGAAAAAGCAGCGCTGTGAAAGAGAAATATTTGGCGGATGATACAAAAATGACCGAAAAATATTCATTGGACAGTGCGCAGACCCGTCGCTGCGCTCCTCGCAATGACATGGAGAGGCTACCCTAATTTGTTATTGTCATGAAACTCTCTGGAGGGCGGGGACATGTCCTAAGCCGTGTGTAGGAACTACCAAGTACGTACAAACTTGTTCCTGCCTGCTGTCTGCCGCTTCGCGGACGGCGGGGACATGTCCCCGCCCTACAAGGGGAGTACGGCACTTGGGCGGCGTTTTTTAGGGGGAACGGACGGAAATGTCTTTGACGGTTTAAAATTATATGGTATACTTTTCTTAGAAAAATGCAGGAAAGAGAACACGATGCCTGCGCGATACTGTTTTTGAAGGAGGATGCTTATGAAACGACATGGAAAACGGCTGTGCAGTGTGCTGCTGGCGGCGGTAATGCTGCTGTCGCTGCTGCCGGTTGAGGCGGCGGCACAGGATATTGACACCGTGACCGTCATTGAGACGGCGGAGGACTTCTTTGCCATCATGGATGATCCGGCGGGCACCTACCGCCTGGAAAATGACCTGGATTTAGGGTGGATTGCGCCCTTGGGTTGGAGCCCGGAGAGCACAGTCAGCTTTATGGGTATTTTAGACGGCAACGGGCACACCGTCCGCTTCGCAATGGGCAACACCGACGGCTGCCAACAATACGGACTGTTTTACTCGCTGTATCAAGCGGAGATCACCGACCTGCAGCTTGACGTCCAAATTGAGCTGTCGGGGAACCTGACCCATGCCGGTACGCTGATGTACTATGCCAGCGACAGCAGAATCTCGGGGGTTACCATCACGGGAAGCCTCTGCGTCTCCGGTGACGGCAGTCAGGGTCTCTGTGTCGCCGGTATGGCTCCCAATGAATCCCAGAACGATGTCGCTGCCGTGACGGTGGATCTCCGGACGGAGGTTTCCATGCCCAATGAACAACTTGTGTGGTATCACGCCTTGGGCAACGGACAGAATCACTATCGATGCGATGTTTACGGCAGCATCCGTCTGACGGGCGGAAAAGTAAATGCTCGGGGTTTCCTAAACGCAAGTGAGTCCGTCTTTGCGGCAGACCTGTCTATTGAGAGTGCATTTGGCGGAACCGTCATACTCGATCAAAATGGCGTGAATAATTATATAGCGACGGATGTTGCAATGCAGCCGCATCCGGACGCGACAGCAGATGACGGTCTGTATCAGAGTTTTACCGGATTGTCCGGGTCAAAGGGCAGCAGCTTTGTCGGTACACTCAATGTCTGGGGTAAAGTCGCTGCCGGTGCAAGCATTTCTATGGCACGCAACTGTGAGAATGTCTATATCGAAGGCGACATCAATGTGGACAGTTGGGGCGAAAAGGGTGCAGCGCTGAATGTGCTGCAAAACTGTATGGATTCCATTGCGACCGGCACGGTGCAGACCAATATGAGCTCCGGCAGTGTTGCTCTGATGGATAGAGGAGAGGGAAATTATTTTTACGGCACTGCTTTGGCTTACGGAACGGGGATCGTGGGCATCTACTACGGCAGCAACAACACCCTTGAAGCCGATCTGTACGGCTATCGGTACGATGAAGGGGAAATTACCGTGCAGGGGATCAGCGGCGGTACATATCACTCCTTTTTCGGCTCTGCCTATGCGGAGGGAGAACGCGCGACCGTGCATGGCTCCAGCTGCTGCAACAACAGCACGGTCTGCGCAGACCTGACCGCCAACGGCTGGGCTGCGTCCCAAGGCTATGGGACTACGGGAGGCACCGAATGCTATTATCGGGGCGAGATTCGTGCGGAAAATATCAAAGTCATGTCAGGAAACAGCTATGCCGAGGCAGACCTCTACGGCAGCAATATTGTCGTTGTTACTGATGGGGAAAACAGCTGCTTTACCGGTTCTATTTACGCAGAGCAAAGCGCTATTTACGACAATGCTCGCGTGGACGTAAGGCTTTTCGGAGAATGCGCTTCTTGCTATGCCAATGCGGAGATTGTTATCAAGGGCGGCGATTATGGCGCTTTGGTTTCTACAGAGAGGGCGGGATGCGGCTTTGCCGGAACCGTTTCCATGAGTACGAATAAAGGGTCACTCAATGTGATTGGTGACACACCGGTCGAACTAACCCACTACGCTACGGGCTTCAGCGGAACGAGCAATGGGAAATGTGTCAGCTATTATAAGGGTGGCTGTACTTCCTCAAATCATGAGCATCCGTATTTTATTTGGGAAGGAGAAGAAAGACCCTGCAACTATTATGAGACGTTTGTATACAGCTTCTCAAACTATCCCAATGCCGGCAGCGGCGCCATGGATGGCTGGGACGGCGCCATTGACCCTGAGGCGGGAACCTTCCGACCGGAGAAAACGCCGGCAAGCTATACCCTGCGGCTGGTCTCTCAGGCGGGTGTGCCCCTTGCCGATGCCCGTCTGACCCTCAACGGCGCGGAGTATTACACGGATGAGGCGGGCCGCGTCTACCTGGAAGACGGCCCCACCTCGATCTCGCCCCTGAAGGTCGCCATCAAGTCGGGGGAGGGCTATATGGATGTCATGACCCGCCGGGTCTACTATCCCATTGCCGACACGGTGAACGATATCGTCCTCACGCCGCAGATCGACCTCGACATTACTACGCTGGCATCGCCCAATGCGGAGCAGACCACGGGCACCGGCAGCGGTGTGGGCGTCAGCTTTGGCGACCGCAACGCGGAGGTTGTCAAGCTCCCGATCGACATAGCCCTTGAGGCGGCATTGAAATCCGCAAAGCTGGAGTATGAATATGACCGTTCCACGGGACATATTTATATCGGCATCGGAGCGCAGAGAAGCGGCGGCAATACCTGGATCCCCGGGCATTACAGCAAGGACAGGAGCATTCCCAATTTGCTGAACGCTTTGAATGAAGTGAATCCCGATGATCCGTATGATGTCCGGCGGGCGACAGAGGGGCTGCAGGAACGTGGCATGCGGCTGTTCGGTCTTGAGGGAGAGGTTAAGCTTTTGGGCGCGGCGGAGTTTGGCTTCCCGAGGGAGGGCTTTACTTTGTACGATGCCTGCCTTGTCCTCGGCGGCAAGGCGGAAGGCAGATGGGTCTTCCCGGTGGCAGCCACGCCCCTGTATTCCTCTATCGGCGTGAAACTGGAGCTTGAGGGAAAGCTGCATTTGAAGGAGTCTTTTAAGGGCGTGTCGGAGGAGCTTGCCCTGCAAAGCGACGGCACGATCAGCGGCAGCGGCCGCGTGGAAGGGACGGCGGGCGTCGGCCTGCGTACGGCAAAGCTCTATGCGGAGCTGGGCATCGGCGGAGAGATCGACGGGACGCTGGAATTACCCAATGAGGGCGTGAACAAAAGCGTCCGGGTCAACGGTGTGTTTGATGTTTTTGGCGAGGTCGGCATCCTCGGCTTCCGCAACAGAGTGAGTCTTACGGAATATCGGGCGCAGCTCTGGCCACAGACCAGACAGGCGGATCTCCGCTCGCTGCTGCAGGGACAGGAGCTTACCATTGCGAGCCGCAGCAATCAGCGCTCCGGCAGTGCGTATCCCTATTCCGAGGTCGCTCTGTATCCGCTGGCGGACGGGCGCTGGCTGCTGGTATATACCGACGATGACCTCTCCCGGGGCGACGCAGATTGCTCCACCCTGTGTATGCGCATCGGTACGGAGCAGGACGGGCAGCTCGTTTGGGGCAACAGGATGATCGTCGAAAACGACGGCACCGGCGACTATGGGTTTGATGTCTGCGTCAGCGGCAACACAGCCGCCGTTGTCTGGCAGGATGTTGACCGAACCTTCGGAGACGGTGAGGGTCTGCAGCCTGTCGATATGACAACGCATGTCGGCTTAACCCAGGCGTTGGTGGATTGCAGCGGCGACGTACCTGTCACGAAAAAGACCGCAACGCTCAATAGCGGCAGCAATTCCTTTGAATATCTCCCGTACATCTTCTTTGACGGTGAGCGGGTGCGTACCGCGTGGGTGACCTCGACGAACAACGATCCCATGACCGTGGTGGAGGGCGAGACGGAGACGGTGTGGCTTTCCGAGGACTTCGGTCAGGCGGGCAGAGCAGTCGCCTCTAAGCAGCCGCTGATCTCCGGTGTGGCGCTGACCTCCGACAGCCTTCTGTGGGTTGCGGGAGAGGAGGACGAACAGGGACTTTGGCACTGCGACAGAAACGGCGAGGTCTATGAAGTGCAGCACGGCAGTATTATGCAGCTTCAGAGCTGCCAGAACCGCTTCTGCTATACGGTGGACGAACAGCTCTGGTACGGCGAGGGCAGCTGGGACAATCGTTGGGTTGCGGAGGAGGGCGTTGGCGTTTCCAACCTCCTGCACCTGTCCGCCGACGGCAGCGTCTACGCCGGACAGCCCGGCCCGGAGACCTCCCGCATCTGCCGCCTTGAAGGAGGTAAAGCGCTTCCCATTGGAGAATATGACGGCTTCCTGTCCTCCTGGGACGCGGCAAACGGATATCTCGTCACCCTCGCCCGCGAGGGCTTCGACGAAAACGATAGTGCGCATCTGACCACCGAGCACGAGGCACCGGTGGAGGCGATCGAGGTGGAGGAAGCGCTCTGTGACAATCCCGCCGCAGCGCCCAACGGCTGGGTCAATTTCTCTATTCCGGTTTACAATGACGGCTACTACGCCATCGACAGCCTGCCCGTTACGGTGACCGCGCAGGACGGTACGGTCTTGTTTGAAGAGGAGCTTGGCTGCTGGATCGAGCAGGGCAGTAAGGAGGACATTCAATTCGGATTCGCCGTCCCGGAGGGCTACCAAGCGCAGGAGATCACCATTACCGTCCGGGGCGAGAGCCAGACGATGCTGTTTGGCTGCACGAATCTTGCGGTAGACGCCGAATGGAAGAACTATCGGGCAGGCGGCGTGAACGCATGGGTCGAGAACACGGGCATCGGAACAGCCTCCGGCACGGTGACGCTGACGGACGAGAGCGGCAGGGTACTCGGTGTGCAGGAGGTCACGGTGGAAGAAGGACAGACCGAAGAACTCTGGTTTGACTTTGGCGGCTTCTACACCGAGACGGCAAATCTGACGGTGACACTCGACGAGACGGAGAACGCGCTTATAAGCGAGGATAATGTTGCGTATGTCACGGTCAGCCCCGAGGAAGCCCGTTTGCTGCGAGTTCCGGCTGATATGGTTCTGACGGTGGGCGAGCAGTGCGCCGTCGAGATAAGCGCAAAGCCGGACGGCGCTCTCCTGCCCGAGGTGTCTTACCGCTCCGAGAATACGAAGATCGCACGGGTGGACGAAAACGGCACGGTGACGGCGGTGGCAGCAGGCGAGACGGAGATCGTTGTCTCAACGGCGAAGGGAACGGAATACCGCATAGCTGTCCTTGTGCAGAAGTCGCAGGGAGAGCCGGATAATCCCACAGAGCCGGAGATGCCCTGTGACGGCGGCGCGGATTGCCCGAGCAGGAAGTTTGTGGATGTCAATACCAAGGAATGGTATCATCCGTATGTGGATTATGCCGTGACCCACGGGCTGTTTGGCGGCACGAGCGCGAACACCTTCGAGCCGGAGACGGCAATGACAAGAGCCATGCTGGTCACGGTGCTGTGGCGGTATGAAGGGCAGCCGAAGGGATATCAAAACACCTTCTCGGATGTGAACGCAAAGAACGGAAGCTGGTACATTGACGCGGTGGCGTGGGCGTCTGCAAACGGTGTGGTCAACGGCGTCGGCAACGGGAGATTTGACCCGGACGGCAAGATCACGCGGGAACAAATGGCGACAATCCTGTTCCGCTACGCCCAGAAGAAGGGCATCGATACCAGCAAACGCGGGAATCTGAGCGGTTTCCCTGACGCAGATAAGATCAGCGACTATGCCAAGGAAGCGGTGTACTGGACGGTCGGCGAGGGCATTATCAACGGCTCCGACGGCAAGCTCCTGCCCCAAGGCAACGCCACCAGAGCGCAGGTCGCGACGATTTTGATGCGCTATATTGAGAACATCGTAAACAAATAATAAATCCGGCGGGCTGATGCTTTCATCAGACCGCCGATTTAAGCTGTAGGGGCAGCTATCAGCTGCCCGTATATTTTACATGGATGCCTGCACAGGCGCGTCAGGGATGCCGCGCGCTACAGTTGCCTGCATGAGATTGCCACGGGCGCAAGCGCCCTCGCAATGACATAATAGGTTACCCTGTTATTCATTGCCATAGAATCCTTTGTAGGGCGGGGACATGTCACCTTTCTACAGAGAAAGCATAAAATCAGGCTGCAGGCGGATGCCTGCAGCCCTTTGCATGTTTGGATTATTTTGTGATGTAGCGGTAGAAAATCGCGGCGATTTGGGCGCGGGTGGCGTTGCCGAGCGGGTCGAGCTTGCCGTCAGAGCCGTTGATGATGCCTTCGCCGACTGCCCACTTCATCGCGTCAACCGCGTAGGCATCGACCGTGTCGGCATCGGGGAAGACGGTCAGATCGCCCTTGCCCTCGGGCGCTTTGTTATAACGGTGGAAGATGGTCGCGACCTGTTCGCGGGTGATGTCATCCTCGGGGGAGAATTCGCCGTCGCCGGTGCCGTTGACGATGCCGTTGGCTGCTGCCCATAGGACGGCGTCCGTATACCATTGACCCTCTGGAACATCCTTAAACGGATTTTCCAAACCTTCGACGCTCGGAGAGCCCTCATAGCGGTACAGGACGGTGACGAGCATTGCGCGGGTCAGATTTCCGTTCGGATCGAAGTTGTTGTTGCCCACGCCGTTCATCAGACCGTTGGCAAGGGCAAATTCGACTTCCTCATGGTACCAGTCCATCAGACCGATATCCTTATACTCTGCCGCAAGGCAGGTTTCGGTCTTGTCGACCACAGCTTCCTCCGCCTCGTTGCAGCGGGCGCAGGTACGGGTTTTCAGACCTTCGGTAGCGCAGGTGGGCTGATAGACGGTGACCCATGCGCTCCAGTCATGACCGAGGGCGGGGATGGTCTTACCTTCCGCAAGCTTCTCGCCGCAGTCGGTGCAGTAGGTGTCGCCCGTGTAGCCGTCCTTGGTGCAGGTGGCCTCTATCTTGCCGCGCACTTCGGTATTCTTATGTTCGCAGGCAGTGGAGAGCTTATAGAGATTGAAAATGTAGATGCTGCTTCCTGCGGAAAGACCGTAGGTTGTGAAGCCGCCGCCGTAGAATTCGAGCGCCTGATTTTTGTTTCCACCGTATGCGGCGTTGACGCTGCGGATGTGGAAGCCGCCTTCCGTGGCTTCGAAGCTCCAAAGGCTGTATTCGCTCTTTTCGTCCGTCATGGACAGAGCGTTGCCCGTCGCGCCGGAGGTCATGTATTTGCCGTCCGCATCGACGAACAGGAAGGATTCGCCGTCCTTCTTTACGGTGAAGAGAACCGCCTCGTTGTCCGTGCCGACCTGATCCTTACCGGTCGTGAGGTCGGTGGCAGGAGCAAGCTTCGTGCCGGAGGCGACATTCGAAACGAGCGAGTTGCCTGCGGGATAGTGGATCATGACGGTGTCGCCGTCTGCCAGCTTGGTCGGGTCGGAGACGAGGTTACCGATGTACTTGCCGGTTGCTTCACCTTCCGTAATCTCACCGGTGTAGACAAGCTTCCAGTGAGACGGCGCGGGGGAGACGCCGCCGTTCTTTTCGGTCTCGTCTTTGATGAATTCCGCGATCAGATCCTGCACCACGCCGCCGCCGAGATCGTCGGTCTGCGACCAAACGGCATCCGTGGTGGTGTAGTTCGCGAACGGACCGCCGGTATTGCCGAGATGGTAGTTATTGACCGCCATGATGTAGGTCTTGGCAGGATCAACCTCTCTGCCGTCGGCAAATTTCAGATTGGTAATACGGCTGTAGGCTTCCTTGGACATATCATATTCAAAGTCCAAGCCGTAGAAGACGGGGTTGGTGAAGTTTTCGCCGGTGGTGGAGAAGACGGGCGTGCCGCTCGAGGTATTGACGGAGAGGTGCGTTGCAGCGTTGAACTCGAGCGCTTCCTTGATCTGCGCGCCGGTCATCGGGATCAGATAAAGGGTGTTGTCATATCTGTAGAGACGGTAGATATCCTTCATGGACATCTCGCCGGGCTGTACGGTATAGCTGCCGTTGACGACGACGGAGGTGGAGGAGCAGTCGACTGTCAAATGGTCAAGACCGGTCTTTTCGTAAAGCGCTGCGACCTTTTCCTCGGTGTCGTACTTTGCCGCCATGTACACAGAACCGCGGGAAATCTGCGCGCGGTTGATGAGGTCGATGGTATCGGTCTGCTCGAGGTAGAATCTGGTGCTTGTGGACCAGTCGCCCTCCTTGATCGTGCCGAAGACCTGATTGACATACTCGGAGGCAAGGGTGACATAGGGCTGAATCTTTTCCTTCAGCGCGGTATCCGCGGCGTAATTATTCAGCGCAAGATCCTCATGTGCCTTGAGGGTGATTGTGCCGTCGTCGTTGATGGCGAAGGTGGTGGAGGTCAGGTTGTTGCCGCCGCCGTTGACGACGATGACCTCGTTGCCCGCCTTGTCCTGATATTTGTCGCCGGAGTAGCCGGTGGAGTGGTCATGTCCCGCGATGACCATGCCGATGCCCTCGGTATTCGCGATCATTGAGCGAACCTGATTTTCTGAGTTTTTGCCGAATTCGATGTCCTCGGGGGCTGCGCCGTCACCGAGACCGGAGTGGTAGGCGACGATGATGAAGTCGGCACCCTCCGCCTTGACCTCGGCGATGTACTTCTCTGCTTCCCATGCCATTGAGCCGGTGGTGTTGTCGGGATGGGTAAAGACGATGCCGGGGTAGTTGTCGGGGACGTCCCAACGCGGGCAGTCGGTGTTTTCAAAGCCGATGATGGCGATCTTATAGTCCTTGCCGCCGACGGTGAAGATCTTGAACATATACGGTGTAAAGACATTTTCGCCCTTGGCGTGGGTGCCGTCGGTGCCGTCGTAATAGAGGTTGGCGCACAGACTTGCCACGACATTACCCTGCGTGCCGTCAGCCAAATAGGCGCGGACGTCGTTCATCAGATCCCACGCGTAGTTGAACTCATGGTTGCCGACGGTGGCTGCGTCATAGCCGATCTCCTTCAGGCTGAGCGCCATCGGGTTGGGCAGGTCGGTCAAGCCCTGCTTTTGCAGCGAGAGCTGATAGCTGGAGACGGGGGTGCCCTGATAGGTGTCGCCGTTGTCGAGCAGAATGACATTTTCCTTCGCATCGCGGATGCCCTTGACCGCGGTGGCGACATTGAGCATGCTGTTTGTCATGTTGCCATCGTTCAGAACATTTTTGTCCCAGCAGCGTCCGTGCATATCCGTGGTGGACAGAACCGTGAACTCTCCGATTTCCGCCGCGGAAGCAGTGAGCGCGAGGGGCGCGATGCTGACCAACAGGGCGAGCATACAGACGAATGCAAGGCTGCGTTTCAGAATGTGTTTCATGGTATCCTCCTTAAAAATGTAGTGGGGATTGCCCCTATTCTTATTCTACCCCTTTTCCCTGCGGCTTGCAAGGCGGAGAACACAAATAGATAAAAATAGGCAAAGTAGACAATATGCGGGGGAAAATTTGTAGAATTAGGATACTTCTTTGTATCATTTTGCTGTTTTGCACAAAATTTTGAAAAAAGGATACCAAAATGATTGACAATTTGCTATAATATATAAATACACATACGCCAAAGGAGAAGTATGAAATGACGACTGACCAATTATCCGCGCTTTTGATGGCTGACCCTGCCGCGGTGATCGAGCATGACCGCAGGCGATATTTTGATCAAATTCATCAGGCGGCGGCGCTTGTCGCGGCAAATGCGGACAAGCGCCCCGTGATTTTATTGGCGGGACCCTCCGGCTCAGGCAAGACCACGACCGCGCTTTTGATCGAGCGGGAGCTGGACCGCATCGGCATGGAGACACACACCCTGCAGATGGATGACTATTTTTCACCGCTGACGCAGGAGGAGCTTGCGCTTTTGAAGGAGAATAAGCTCGATTTGGAAAAGCCTACGCGGGTGGATATCCCCTTTTTCCAGCAGCAGCTCGGGCAGATTCTCGCGGGCGAGGAGGTGGAGCTTCCGCGCTATGATTTCAAGACGAGCAAGCGCGTTTTTGAGGGCAAGACCCTGCGGCGTCATAAGGGGGAGCTGGTCATTATGGAGGGCATCCACGCCCTCAATCCGGAGGTCACGGGTTATGCCGACCGGACGACGCGGCTCTATGTCTCCGTGCGTACCCGCATCACGATGCATGACGGGTCGGTGCTGCATCCTTCGAAGATTCGCCTTGCAAGACGGCTTTTGCGAGATCGCACCGGCAGAGGGCGCGCTTTGACGGAGACGATTGGAATGCGTGCGCGCGTGGATGAGGGGGAACAGAAGTATATCATGCCCTTTAAGCCGCGCGCACATTCCAGCGTGGATTCGTTCTATTCCTCCGAGCTGGCGGTGTATCGCCCCTATCTGCTGCGCGATCTGGAAGCGCTTCTGCCGCAGTATCCCGATCTGTTCGATTTGGTGGAGATTTTGCGCGAGCTGCCGGATGTGGACAGCGCGTTGGTTCCCGGCGATTCACTCCTGCGGGAGTTCATCGGCGGCAGCGAGCTGGCGTATTGATTTTTATCAGGAGAGCTGCAATGACAGGGGTGGGGCGCGTCAGGGATGCCGCGGGCTACCCGGGATCGCAGCAAAAACGGCAGTTTTCCTCGGTTGATTTTTCTCAACCGGCAGTTGAATCGAATTTTTTTGCGCTTTAACCTTCAGATGATTGCTTTTTTCGCCGCGTTGTGGCATGATGAAGGCACAAAAAGGAGGCAACGACTATGAACAACAAAACAATCGGCGACCGCATCAAATTTCACCGCAAACGCCTCGGCATGACGCAGGAACAGCTTGCTGAGCGCATGGGCGTGAGCGCGCAGGCGGTCAGCAAATGGGAAAACAATCTGTCCTGCCCGGATATCTCCGTATTGCCGGAGCTTGCGGCGGTTTTCGGCATCTCGGTCGATGAGCTGCTCGGAAAGAATCCGCCTGCGGGGGAAACGGTTCACGAGGCGGAGGTTGTGGAGAACTTGGAAAAGGAAAAGCGCGGCCCCTCCGTCTCTTGGGAATGGGAGAACGGCGGGATGAGCGTAAAGCTCGGCAGCATCTTTTTCGCTCTTTATATTTTAGTGATCGGCGGCTTGCTGCTGATGAATCACCTCTGCAGCTTTGATGTTTCCTGGTGGACGGTCGTATGGACGAGCGCGCTGGTTTTTCTCGGCATCTCGAGTCAGCGCGGGCATTTCTCCCTATTCGGGCTGGTGATGTCGCTGGCGGGTCTGTATTTCCTGCTCTCTGCTTACGGCGTGATCAAGGTGGAGCTTGGCTGGGGCGTTGTGTTCCCGATCGTGCTGCTGCTTTGGGGTGCGAGTTTACTTATCGACATTCTGTTCGGCAAGCGCCGCAAGCATCACGGCAAGAGCAAGACCACCGTACACAATAATAAAAAGCTGCATCACGAGTATAGCTGCGACGACGGCTATCTGCACTGCGAAATGAGCTTCGGCGAATACCGCGCCGCCGTGGTCACACCGATGCTCAAGGGCGGTAGCATTGACAGCAGCTTCGGCGATTTCACCGTGGATCTCTCCGGCTGCGAATCGCTTGCGCCGAATTGCCGCATTGATGTGGACAACAGCTTCGGCGAGTTGATTCTCCTCGTGCCGGAGAAGTTCCGCATGGAGGTAAACAAGGACGGCGGCATTGCGGCGAACATCGAGATCAAGGGAACGCCTGCCGCAGAGACGCAGGGCGTACTGTTCCTCGAGATCGACAACAGCTTTGGCAATGTTTCGCTGCGGTATGTCTGACTGTGCTGCATGAAGCGCTCATAGGGCATGGATATGACCCCTAAGACCGCGTAAGCGGCAGATCGTACAGACGAACAGATTTGTACGCAGCCGGCAGTTCCTGCACGCCCGACGCCGAGGACGGGGTCCCCTACGGGCGTGCAGGCGTGTCGTGCCTTGCAATCCACAGACGGAACCGTTTGATAATGGTTAGAAACTACGGGTATTCAGGTTTAATGCCGAATACCCTTTTTTCCTGTTTTGTGAAGAATTTTTCCCGGCAAGTGTAACCTTCTTCCCGCAAACGGTGCTTATTGGGGTGAAGGCCTTCCATAACGTACAGAAAGGAGATGAAAGCTTTGGATGATAATGGAATCGTTGCGCTGTATTTGCTGCGCGACGAAGCGGCAATCGAGCAGACTGCCGAAAAATTCGGAAGCCGTTTGTTTGCGCTGGCTTATGGGATTATCAATGACCGGCAAACTGCCGCAGAATGTGAAAACGATACCTACATGGAAGCATGGAACACCATTCCGCCGCACGAGCCGAGAAGCTATCTTTATGCTTTTTTGGCTCGGATTACCCGCCACATTGCTTTGAATTGCTGCCGTGCGCGCAGCCGACTGAAACGCAGCGCGTTGCTATGCGAGCTCAGCACGGAGCTGGAGCAATGCATTCCCGCACCGGATGATGTTGAATGCCGCATGGAGGATATGGCATTGGGCGAAGCAATGAACAGCTTTCTCGGCACACTGGGAGAAGAAAAAAGAAATATTTTCATTCGCCGGTATTGGTATTTGGACTCCATTGCGGACATCTCCAAACGCTTTGCACTGTCCGAGAGCAAAGTAAAAACCACGCTCTTCCGTTGCCGCAGCCGACTTCGGGAGTATCTTGAAAAGGAGGGCTACACTTTATGAGAGGAGATTCGCTTTTGGATAAGATGGAGCTGATTGATCCCGCTTATGTGGAAGCGGCGGATGAAGTACCCGGAAGGAAGAAAAGAGGGTGGATCAAGTGGGGAAGCCTCGCCGCTTGCCTGTGTTTTGTTATGGCTGCAACATTCGCGATTGCGCAGCAGCAGCCTGCTCCTGCAAAATTGCCAACGATCACAATTCCGGAACGCAGCGGCAGCGGGATGGGGTTTGAGGGATATATGTGCTATGACATATCTGAATTAGACAACGGAAACCCGTGGTCTGAGGATATGAACATCACCTCCTTGCCCGTCTATCGGAATGGAGCCTATGATCCTTCCGACGCAGGGATTCCTACGGGACTCAGTGAGGAAGAGATGACGGAGCGATTGACCCTTACGGCATCTGCGCTCGGTCTTGAAGTGCTTTCCACCAGAGTCATTACCGACGGACAGGAAGAGAAAGATACCGGGATGGTTCCGAATGCCGATCCAACTGCGATTCACGCGGAAACAACCGGCGGGACAATTGATGTTCAAGCGGATGGCGGGATCATTTACTTCCTGCCGGACGAGGGATTTGTGCTTCCCGATGTGTACAATTTTACCTATGGCAACACAACGGATGCTGAAGCGGAGCGTGTTCTGTCCTATCTGATGGATACCTATCGTGATCTTCTTGGTTTTAAAACACCCAAGGCAATCTCCTCGGGAGATTATAACATCTACGGAGAATTTTCTCGCAGCTATCAGGCTTATGACGCTTCCGAAGATGACATAGAAAACATCCTAAACTATAATTTCCGCCGCGTAAGCTTCTACCCTGATGAAAGCGGAAACCTAAGCGGGATTAGAATGAATGATGGGCTGCTTTCTGCGGAGAAGCTTGGAGATTATCCCGTTATTTCGGCAGAAGAGGCAACGGAGCGGCTGGCGGCAGGGAATTACCAAACCGGCGTTCCGGCTGCGTTTTCCGGCAAGGAGTATATCGGAAAAGTTGAACTTGTATATCGCACCGGGCGGTTGGAAGAAGTACTGCTGCCCTATTATCGCTTTTATGTGTTGCTTCCCGATACAATGAATTCGTCGGCTGCCGAGCAGGGGCTGCAAACATACGGTGCCTACTACGTCCCGGCAATTGCGGAGGAGTATATTGCCAATATGCCGACCTATGATGGGAGCTTTCATTGACGAAAACAGTTTGTAGTTTCAAAATGTAGGTAGCTTATAAAAAACGATGACGCGGCGCGCTGTCTGAAAAGCGGCAGATGGTGGGGGAAACGGGTTTGTACGCAGTCGGCAGTTCCTGCAAGAGATTGCCACGTCGCTGCGCTCCTCGCAATGACACAGAAGAGCTACCCGAATCCGTCATTGCGAGGAGCGCACACCCGCAAGGGGTACGCCGCATCCGTAACGCTCGTTCCTTGCGAACGGCTGCGCGGGCGACGTGGCAATCTATTTTCCTTCGTTGTTGTTTTTTGCAGTTCCTGCACGCAGTGGGAACATGTCCCCTGGCTGCAAGGCAAATAATATACCCTCTGCGGGATTCCGCAGAGGGTGTGTTTTTAGGCTTCGGGCTTATTGCCGCCGTTGGGTTTGCGGCGTTTGCGGTAATAGCGGTGGTGATTGCTGTTTTTCGGCTTCGGCGCGCCTGTCGCTTCGGATGCGGTATCGGCGGGCTTCGGCGCGGGTTTGTCTGTCTTAGGGGCGGGCCTTTCCTGCTTTTGCGTGGGCTTGTCCGTCTTTGCTGCGGGCTTTTCCGCCTTTGGTGTGACCTTCTCCGCTTTCGGGGTGGGCTTTTCCGCTTTTGCGGCGGGGCGCTCCTGCGCTTGGTCGGGTTTCTTGCCCTTCGCGTTTCTGCGGCGGCGCTTACCTCTCTGCTCATCCTCCTCGGAGGTCGTTTGCGGCGCGAGGGTTGAGGCATCCTTGCGCAGCATGACAGGCTCTAAATAGGTCGAGAAGGTCGGCTCCTCCGGCTTCTTCTTCGGCTTTCCGCCGGAGATCGGCGCGAGATCGTCGGGGATCGGCTCGTCGTTCTTCTTTGCTTTGCCGTTGCGCAGCACGCAGATGTCGCAGTTATGATGGCAAACGACCGTGTCCGGCTGCTTCTCTAAGCGCACGCGGACGGTCTGCTTCAGCAGGCTGACCTCCGTGACCGTGCCGCGTCCGTCAGGGGTATCGACAAAGGATTCGGGCTTCGGGCTGGTGCGGAGCAGGTCTTCATACGCCTCCTGCTCATAGTTGAGGCAGCACATCAGCCTGCCGCAGGTGCCGGAGATTTTGGTCGGGTTCAGGCTGAGGTTTTGCGTCTTTGCCATTTTGATCGAAACGGGCTGGAAGTCGTCCAAAAATTCGCGGCAGCAGAAGGGGCGGCCGCAAATGCCGAGTCCGCCGACCATTTTCGCCTTATCGCGCACGCCGATTTGACGCAGCTCGATGCGCGTGCGCAGAGCAGAGGCGAGGCTCTTGACCAGCTCGCGGAAGTCCACGCGCCCGTCGGCGGTGAAGAAGAAGAGAATCTTACTGCCGTCGAAGGCGTATTCCGTAGAGACAAGCTGCATATCGAGCTTCAGCTCGGCAATTTTCTGCTGGCAGATTTCGTAGGCGTGCTTCTCGCGGCGGCGGTTTTCTTCGTTGGTGCGCTTATCCTGCTGGGTGGCAAGGCGCAAAACGGGGCGCAGCGGCGCGACGACCTCCTTCGCGGCAACCTCGTGGTTTCCACGCACGCATTGCCCAAATTCGGGACCGCGCGCGGTTTCAATGATGACCTCGTCGCCGGACTGCACGGTCAGCGCGCCGGGGTCGAAAAAGTAGACCTTTGTGCCGGTACGGAACTGGATGTCACAGACGGTGACGGGTTCCTGCACGGCGGGGGTGGTGGGATTATTTTCCATAGCAGCTCCTTATGATGGTTGGTTCAACTTAACAAACAGCGCGCCGCAGATGTGCGCCGTACCGACATTGGCGTCGAGCAGCTTCTGCGCTTGATCCAGCGCGTCTACGGCATGAAGCAGGTCGGCGGCGGAGCGGGAGGCTGCGATTTGAGACGATTCCCTGCGCAGCGGCGGCTGCCCGTTTTGCGCGGTCAGCGCGGAGGTCAGCAGGGCGTACCATTGCAGCAGGATTGGGCGCAGTTGCTCTCGCTTGAGCTTCTCCATCGGCGCCAAGACCCGCAGCAGCCCGCCGTCGCTGCCTTTTGCATAGGCATCGGCAAAGGCTTCCGTCTGGGGGAAAAGCGACGCATTCTCCTGCGCCAGCGTGAGCGCCTGCCCGAGATAGCCTCCGGAACGGAGAACGGCGCCGCGGAGCGTCTGTAGATCGGCATTCGGCAGACGCTTTTGCAGTTCGGAAAGCAACTGCGCCTCCGAAAGCGGCGCCATATGCAGCGCAACGCAGCGGCTGCGAATGGTCGGCAGCAGGCGCGAGGCGTTGTCGGTCAAAAGGAAGAACACGCCGTAAGCAGGCGGCTCCTCAATGCATTTCAGCAGAGCATTCTGCCCCCACGGATTGAGCTCCTGCGCGCGGGGGAAAATATAGATTTTCTTTGCGCCCTCGTTTGGGCGGATATAGAGGTCGGCGCACGTCTCACGCACCAGCTTGACGGGAATGCCCTTTTTTTCGGGGTCGTCCACCGTGATGATGTCGGGGTGCATTCCGTCCAGCGCCTTGCGGCACTGGGGACAGCGGCAGCAGGGCTTTTTTGGCTCGGTGCATTGCATCGCGGCAGCCAGCAGCTTTGCCAGCGTGCGTTTGCCGGAGCCCTCGGGGCCGGAGATCAGATAGCAATGGGAAAGCTGCCCCTTTGCAAGGGCGGCGGAAAGGCGCTGCTTTAATGCGTCATTCCCGAGAAGCGCTCCAAACTTCATCCGATCACCTCCACGACGGCTGTCAACAACTCATTATAACATCTTTTCCTTCGTATTTCTACAGGAATTTCAAAAAATCCGAAAATTTCCGAAGAAATCGGGCTCAATCAAAGGCTAAACCGAGATATGCCGCTGCGGGAGCGGGGAGATCGCCTAAGGGCTTGACCATGCCGAAGGGCGTTCCCTCGCCGCTGGTGCGCACAAGCGCGTCCTTGCAGCCCAGCTTTGCGGCAAGGTATGCGGCGGCTTCGGGACAGTCCGGCAGCAGCTCCTTGCAGATCAGGCGCTCACCCGACCGTTCGGCAGCGCAGCAGCAGACGGTGTCCGCCGTTTCAATGCGGAAAAGCCCCGGACTTGTGCTTGCCTGCCATTGCAGCAGCGGCAGAGGATAGGACAAAAAAGCGCCGTAGAGCTGCATTTCACGCAGGTTTCGGTAGCCGTCGGCATCGAGCTTTGTGATTTTCGCCGTTCCTTTTCCGGCGGAAACGGTATATTCTCTGTGAAAAAACGCGGTTTGATAGCCGAGTTTTTGATAAAAGCCGAATAACTCCTTATTTGACGGAACTAAGGCGGCAAAGCGGCAGCCCTCTTTTTGCAGTGCTTTTTCCGCATAAGCCAGCAGCGCGGCGCACAAGCCCTGCTTGCGGTGCTGCGGCGCGGTGCATACGGCGTAGAGATACGCGGCGGGGCAGCTTTCGCCTGCTTCGTCTACGAGAGAGGTCGGCAGGGCGCAGAGCATCGAAACGGGTGCCTTCCCTTCATAGGCGGCAAACACGCGGATATGCTGCCAAAGCGCGTGCCAAAAGGCGTCGATGTCCGCTGTTTCGTCTCCGAAGCAGGTCTGCCAC
>JBJDYD010000163.1:0-28093 GCA_051867015.1 Faecousia sp.
ATACACAACTTTTAACTGTTACAAACTAGTAGGGGCGGCTATCAGCCGCCCGGTGTAGGAACCACCCATTCGCACAAACTTCCCTCCCATTGTCATTGTCATGAAACTCCCTGTAGAGCGGGGACATGTCCCCGCCACGTGCAGGAACTACCGTCTGCGTACAAATCTGTTCCCCCGCACCGTCTGCCGCTTACGCGGACGGCACGCCGAGTCGTCGTGCCCTACGAACGTAGGACGCACCCTCATCGTAGGGCGCACCCTCACCGTGGAACGCACCCCCACCGTAGGGCGCGACCACCGGGCGCGCCGGTGCAGGAACTACCGAATGCGTACAAACCTACAGCCTGAGATTGCCACACCCAGTGTGCGCACTGGGTTCGCAATGACAAAGAGGGTAGCCTCACCATGTCATTGCGAGGAGCGCAGCGACGTGGCTGCGCAGTGTTTGCGACGAAGGAGCGTTACGGATGGGGCGTACACCTTCTGGGAGTAAAAGAAAAGCTTCCGATTTCCGTGGGGAGATCGGAAGCTTTTTGATTTTTTTACATGCGCTCGGGGGCGGAGAAGCCTAAGAGGTCGATGCATTCCTCGAGGGCGCGCTTTGCTAAGGCAATCAGGGCGATATAGCCGCGCTGCTTTTCCTCGTCCGCTTCGGTCAGAATGTGGGTTTCGTGATAGAACTTATTGACCGCCCCCGCCAAGGCGTAGGCGTAGGAGCAGACAGCGTTCGGCGCGGAGTCACGGTATGCCATCGAGAGCTGCTCCGGCATATCCGCCAACGCGAGTTGTAATTGCTTCGCGCTTTCGTTGTCTGCCGCGCGGATGGGCAGTTCCTCCCACGGCGCGCCGTAACGGTTTAAGATCGACTTGATACGCACAATGGTATAGAGCAGATACGGTCCCGTATTGCCCTCAAACGCCGAGAAGCGCTCTAAGTCGAAGATATAATCCTTTGTGGCGAGATTCGACAGATCGCCGTATTTGAGCGCGGCGACGGCGATGATCTTCGCGGTCTGTGCCGCCTCTTCGGGGCTGAGGGTCTGATTTTCGAGAATCTTCTGCTCAACATAGCTCGTAATATCCGCGATCAGCGTCTCTAAGCGCATGACGCCGCCGCTGCGGGTCTTAAAGGGCTTGCCGTCCTTGCCGTTCATCGTGCCGAAGCCGATGTGCTGCAGCTCCGTCTCTGCGGGGACGATGCCGCTCTTTCGCGCCGCGCGGAACACCTGCTCAAAGTGCAGGCTCTGGCGCTTATCGGTCAGATAGAGAATCTTATCGGGGTGATAGTCCTCCATGCGCTGCACGATGGTGGCAAGATCGGTGGTGGCATAGAGCGTTGCGCCGTCGGATTTGACGAGGATGCACGGCGGAATCTCCTTCTTATCGCTATCTTCGGCGACGGGTATGACCTTTGCGCCCTCGCTCTCCTGCAAAATACCCTGCGCTTCCAATCTCTCAAGCATCGGCGGGATATATGCTTCCGCATCGCTCTCACCCTTCCAAATGTCAAAGCTGACATTCAGATTTTCATAATTCCGCTTCAGATCGGCGACGGATACGCGCATGATGTGCTGCCACAGGGCGTAATAGCCGCGCTTGTGGTTTTGCAGGTAATAGGTTGCCTCGTGCGCCTTTTTCGCAAACGCCTCGTCGGTCTTGGACTTGGCGCTGGCGGTCGGGTAAATTTCCTCCAGCTCCGAGATGGTGAAGGGCGCTTCCTCGGGGTATTCGCCGGTGAAAGCGTCGTCAAAATAGGGCAGGTCGGGCTGGCGCTCCCGCAGCTCCGCGATGATCAAGCCCATCTGCAGTCCCCAGTCGCCGAGGTGAATGTCGCCGATCACCGTGTCGCCGAAGTAGCGGTAGATACGTTTGATGCTCTCGCCGATGATGGCGGAGCGCAGATGCCCGATGTGCAGGGGCTTGGCGACATTCGGCCCGCCGTAATCGAGGACGACGGTGCGCGGTTTGTGCTCCCCCGTGACGCCGAGACGGTCGGAGGAACGCATTTGCTCCAAATGTTCCGCAAGCGCGTCCTCGGAGAGACGGAGGTTGATAAAGCCCGGTGCGACCGCCTCGCAGGAGGAGAACAGGCTGCTGCCCTCGAGCTGCGCAACGACCTCGTTTGCGATCAGGATCGGCGCTTTGTGCGCTGTCTTTGCGGCGGGCATGGCGCCGTTGCACTGAAACTCGCACAGGTCGGGACGATTCGAGACGGTGACCTTGCCGCACGCGGGAGCATAGCCCGCCGCAGAAAACGCCGCAGACACGGCGGAGGATAGTTTGTCAATCAGCTTTTCCATGAGAAAGCTCCTTTGCTGTGTTTTTCCGTAGTTCTTATCATACCAAAATTTCTGCCGAAAGTCCATAGAAATCAGGAAAATGCTTCTCATTTTCCGCTTTTTCCGGTAGACGCGCGATTTGACACGATAACAGGCAGCTCCGTTTTCGGGGTATTCCTGCCGCGCGGAGCATACGGTGATTTATTTTCTTTCTTGCGCTTTCTTTCCGAAATTGCAATACAAAACGCCAAAATGTTAAAAATGTGTGCAGTCCGGCTTGACACTGTTCTTCCGCTCTGTTATACTGTTTTTAGAAAAATTACCGCCTTGTTACGGCGTTCTGCGCCGCGAGGGGGTGCTTTTACTATCATTGAAGGAGAAAACAGTATGGAGCAGTTTAACGACGAAACCACTCCTCTCATTCCGCAAGAGGAACCCCCCGTTCCGCAAGAGGAATCCCCTGTTCCGCAGCAGCCGTACAATCAGGCACCGTATGCGCAGCAGGACCAGGCGCCCGCAGCTCCGGAATATCAGACGCTTCCTGTATTCCAAACGCCTCCCGTACCTCCCATCCCAGAACAGCCAAATTACGGACAGCCGATTTACGGACAGCCGATGTATCAGCCGCCCTATTCTCCTGTCTCCGCACCGAAGAAAAAGAACACGTTGAAAATTGTGCTGCCCATTGTGATTGTTGTTCTCATTCTCATTGCAGCCGCCCTTGCAGTGTATTTCCTGCTCTTCAGCAAAACACCGATTGACAGTATCGACCTTGACGACGCTTCGTTGACCATGGAGATCGGTGATGTGTATACCCTTGGCTATGATATCATCCCCGATGACGCAACAGAGCTGGAATTGACGTGGACGTCCGACGATAAGAGCGTTGCCACGGTGGAGGACGGCAAGGTTACCGCTGTCGCGGAAGGCAACTGCACCATTACCGTTACTGCGGAGAGCGGCGCGCAGGATACCTGCGAGATCACCGTTAAGCCGCTGATTTCGGAGGAGGACGAACGGTTGCTCGGCAGATGGGAGGTCGCAATGACCTATTTTGACGGGGATTTGCAGAGGTTCTCCAATGACTCGACCTACCTGCTTCTGGACGATGACATGACCGGCGTATTCTATCTCGGCGACAGCACTTATTACATCACCAGTTGGGGCTTTGTGCAAAGCTCTAACGGCAACGATCTTTACAGCGTTGAGATGGAGGATCTCGGTACGGTCAGCTTCGCTTACGCCACGGATTCAAGCAGCGCGCTGTACGGCAACCTTGTCTTGATCTTGGATTCGAGCAACATGCTGATTCTTGAGCGCTGAGCAGACGTAAGGCGGAAGACGAAAAACAACGATAACCATCAAAAGAGCCGGATGCAGGTCCGGCTCTTTTCATTCAAGGATCCTTTTGAGGAGAGAGCTTTCCCCGCCGACCGTTAAGCGGCAGAAACAGGTTTTACGCACCCGGCAGTGTCCATATAGGCGTGTCAAGGGAGCCGCAGGGCACGAAGACGCGGCGTGCCGTAGCAAAAGACTCGCACAAGCCGACCAATTTGGACATGGCCGAATTGTACGAGTCTTTGCAGTTACGCCGGATTAGGTATTGTCGCTGGGATAACTATAATAGCGCGTTGTGGTGCTGGATTCTACCACCGCTCCTGCGGAGTTATAGATATAATAGGTTGCTACAAAACGATAATTATATCCTTTGGAGACTGCTCTCAGCCGATCTAAGATCACAACCCTTGTTCCTGTCACCGTCCATGAGTAGATTTGCGTCCATGCGGAGGACTTATACTGCTGCAAAGAGCCAATGATTTTTACGGTTACACTGTCGGAATAGGTCTCGCATTTTGCATAGCAAACCGCAATTCCGGGGTCTGTATCAATTCTGAAGCCGGTTGCTGTCGAGCTGATGTAGGTGAAATAAGGGGAAACGGTAGTATCTTCTGTTGCGGACACGGGAGCGATGGATGCACAGAGTAAAACGCTGACCAATAAGAGACATACAATTCGTTTCATTTTCTCACCTTCTTTCCTTTTTGTCTCTATTATATAAGACAATCCAAATCTATTTTTGCAACCAAATTATGACATTTTTTCTATATTTTCTGCCAATGCAATCATCTCTTCCCGGCTTAATGCGCTTGCGGTCAGCTGGTACAGCTTCCCTTCGTCCGTATCCAGCCACACAAGCTGGTAACCATTTTTTTCAATCAAAATTCCGTTAAAGGAAAGGATCTGAACTTTTTCTGTCTTTGCAGCAATCTCATTATCAACCTGCAGCAAGGATGTATCCGCGTAGGCATTGAAGGTCAATATGTCTCCCTGCAGATTTTCATAATACGCGGTAAGGCTTCCATAGTTGCTGCTGTCAAGAAGAAGCAAAGAATAGCCCTCCGGCAGCAGACCCGCAAGGGGATCTTCGGCATTCTCAAAAACCCAATCGCTTTCCTCCGCATAGCGGAATTCGAGATACCCATCCTTCTGATCAATAAAGAGGTTCATAATCGGCACGCGAACGGCATCCACCGTAGCAAACAAGATGCCGCCGATGCCGAACACGGCGATAATTGCCGCTGCGGCATAGCCGGTGAATCGCAGCAGTTTCTTCCGGGCGTGCTTTCTGCGCTCCTTCGCCAGCTTCCTGCGGATCAGCTTCCGACACTTTTGATCCAGCGCATCGGGAACTTCTACCGGTTCCTCACTCTGCAGCTCGTCGCAGAGGTTTTCCCGCATGGTGACGGCATACTGCTCCATGATCAGCGCGGTTGCTGCTTCGACATATTGCTCATAAATTTCCTCATTGATCGTCGGTTTGCTCATTTCAACTTATCCTCCGGTTTTTCAATTCCATGCTTCTCTTCCTATTTTCCACGAATTCATTTTATATTTTTAAGAGCCTCTAAAATTATTCAGACCATTTTTTATCAAAAATGCAACGGTTATTGTGCGAAAATTAAGAAATACTCATTTAATTTTTTTAAAATTTCAAAAAATATGACGTCTCTTTATTTTTTTGACAGCGCGCGGTTTTTCCGTTATGATATTTCCTATATTGCGGCAACGGAATTCGTCTTTTTGCGGCGCGTTCTGCAAAGGCTTTTCCATGGAAATGCCGAGAAAAGTTTTTTGACTGTTTTTACGGCGTAATACAAACCCGGACAAAAGAGGTTACGGAGGCAGCAAGAATATGGCAGAGTTTTCAGAAATATTGAAGCAGCTCCGCGTGCGAAACGGCTTGAGCCAAAAGCAGCTTGCAGCCGTGCTGAATGTTACGCCGTCAGTGGTTTCGCAGTACGAAAACGGTATGACGATGCCCGGATACGATGTAATGCTGCGCATTGCGGAGCAGTTTCATGTTTCGGTGGATTACCTGCTGGGACGGGATGCGGTGCGTCTCGAGACGGATCAGTGGCTGTCGGAGGTATTTTACGGCGAAATTACGAACCGGATGCTGTTGACAAAATGCAATTCTCTTGCTGCGCGGCAACGTAAGCTCCTGTCGGGAATTCTCTTGCTGTTTGAGCAGGAAAACAGCGGAGAATAGGGGAGTTACGATGTTACCGGTCATAATTGCAACGATTGAAGATGAAAACAGCAGAGAGTTTATAACGAACCTCTATCTGCGATGCGAGAAGCGGATGTATCGAGAGGCAAGCAAGCTCTTTTCCCGACCCTCCGATATTGAGGATGTCGTGTATGAAGCTCTGGCCAAGCTGATTGATAAGATGGATGTTTTACTGGGGCTGAGCGAGGGGGAGCGGCTGCAATATGTCATTGTTACCGTGAAGCATACGGCGATCAATATGACAAGACGTGCGTCGCTTCTTCCGACCGCAAGTTTTGATGAAATGGAATCGTTTTTGACGGCTCCGACAGATGCTTCTCCGGAAGACGATATCCTGAAGGAACAGCGCAATGCCTATCTGCGGAGCATTTTTGCGGAGATTTCGCTGGAAGACCGTCTCTTGCTGGAGCAAAAATACATTTTAAAGTGGTCGGACGCGGAGATTGCAGAGGAACTGTCCATCCGACCCGCGAGCGTAAGAATGCGCTTGACGCGGACAAAGAGAAAAATTGCAGATACGCTATTGGCAAAGGGCTTTCGTCTGTCCGACTGGATATAACAGAAGCTCGGCTGCTTGAAAAGCTCGTGCGGAAACTGCCGAATGCGTACAGACCGGCAGCCGGAGATTGCCACGACCGGTGCGCAGCCTTTCTTGCCGAAAGAGCGCTGCGGCTGCGGCGTAGCCCTTGCGGGGAATGTGCGCATCGGTCTCACAATGACAGCCTGTTGTGTTATTGATATGCGCTTCGGCGCGTGGCATAGATTTCCCGGCTATGCCATACTGATTGTTTTTCTTTTTGTCGGTTCCGTTAAAGAACGGTTTGATTCTGCGGTATCGGCGACGGGTGCGCGTGCTGCTCTGCGCGGTTTCCCTTTGCGCCGCCGTGGATTACGGGCAGCTTCGGATCGTGCAGTTCACCATGCCGCTGCGGTGTTTTTTCCGGATGCTCCATAAAAATTCCCCCTCCTACCGTAGTTTTTCGTAGGAGAGGTTTTTTATGTCAAGAAAAGTATTCCAAAATAATCCAATAAAAGAGATTTCATAGATGCTTTTCGACCTGCCGCCGGCATGCCTTATTTGATTCTCTTCTTAATTTACTACCAAAAAAAGAACACCCTATGGGTGTTCTTTTTTTGGTGGACCTGAAGAGACTCGAACTCTCGACCTCTCGGATGCGAACCGAACGCTCTCCCAGCTGAGCTACAGGCCCAAATGTTTTTTGCGATCCTGAAATGCAATTTCCTGCCGTGTGCCTGTCTATTATAGCACATTCGCGGGAAAATGCAATCCTTTTTTTCCGATTTGGAGGAACTTTTTTCGCTCTGCCGCGTCCTATTCGCAACGGGGCGACGTTCCCCAACACGAAATGCTTGCGTTTGCGCGGAAAGCATGGTATGATATGCAGGAAGGAGGCGGTCTTTATGGACGATCAACGAAACAACGATCTGCCCGAGGAGCAGACTCCGCCCGATGGCAACACCATCTTTTTTACGACTCCTACCAAGGCGCAATGGAGCGAGCAGGAGCTGGAAGACTCCGGGCGCTTTGACACTGACGCCTATGATTTGGAAGACACCTTACCGGAAGGCACGCAGAAGTTTCCGCTGCTCTTTCCGGAGCAAGAGGAGGTTTCTGAGGAGGAACCCCGCCGCGAGGAGGAGCCTACAAGGGTCGAGCGCCCAAAGAAACGGAAAAAGTCAACGGTGCGTAAGGTGCTGCGTGTGTTTGCCGTGATCGGAAAGTGGCTGCTCGGCATTTTACTCGCCGCGGCGCTGCTTGCGGCAGGGCTGGTCGGCTACCTTACCGTGACGGAATACAATCCCGCGCACGCTGAGCTTGCGGAACGGGGTGCAAATAATACGCTTGACAAGCTTACCAAAGCAAATCTGCGGCTTGTTTCCTTTAACACCGGCTTCGGCGGGCTCGGCGAGGACGCGGACTTCTTTATGGACGGCGGCGAGGGCGTAAATCCGACCTCACAGGAGATCGTTGAGCGGAATATGATCGGTATTGAGGAGATTTTGAGCGAGCAGAATGCCGATTTTCTGCTGCTGCAAGAGGTCGATACCGATTCTAAGCGCAGCTTCCATCTGAATCAGTGGCTGCAATATGAATATGACCTTGCCGACTACGAGACGCGCTATGCAATGAATTATTCCTGCGATTACGTGCCCTATCCTCTTAACGATCGGATCGGTGAGGTGCACTCCGGCATTGCGACCTACAGCCGTTTTGATATTTCCTCCGCGACGCGTTATTCCCTGCCTTGTCCGTTCTCGTGGCCGACGCGTGTGGCAAATCTCAAGCGCTGTATGCTCGTCACCCGCATTCCCATCGAAAACAAGGAGCAAGAGCTGGTGATTGTCAATTTCCATCTGGAGGCCTATGACGACGGCGAGGGCAAGACGGCACAGTCTCAGCAGCTCATGGAATTTATACAGGCGGAATATGAGAAGGGCAACTATGTCATTGCCGGCGGCGATTTTAATCAGGCGTTGCCGGACACGCTGGAACGCTACCCCATCAAGGATACGAGTGAATGGGTGCCAAACGGCTTGGAAGAGCTGCCTGAGGGCTGGCAATACGCGTACGACGAGAGCGTTCCGACCTGCCGCTTGCTCAATCAGCCCTATCAGCCGTCGAGCGAAAAGACGCAGTATTATGTGATTGACGGCTTTATCGTCTCGCCGAATGTCTCTGTTGACAAGGTTGAGACATTGGATGAGGGCTTTGTTTACAGCGATCATAACCCCGTTGTGTTGGATATCACATTGAATTGAGCGAAAATTGAGCGAATCAGAACGATTTTGATAAACACCCCCTTCGGCAATGCACAGCGCATCGCAGAAGGGGGTGTTTGCATCCGCAGGGGGTATGCCGCATCCGTAACACTCGTTCCTCGTGAACGGCTGCGCACCGGTCGTGGCAATCTTTGGCTGTAGGCTTGTACGCACCCTGTGGTTCCTCCACAGGATTGCCGCGTCGCTGCGCTCCTCGCAATGACAGTTGGGGCAGCCTTTCCGTGTCATGCAAAGGGGATGGCGTCACGCGTTGGGCGCTTTTTTTGCTGATTCGCTTGACGGCGCTTCGGGCGCGTGGTAAAATATTGCTTAATTATAAAGCTTTGCAGTTGGAGGTAGCAATGTGAAGCCGACGTTAGAGATTACCCGCTTGAACGGGGCTTCTTCCCTTTCGGATTTGATGTCCGCGCTCGAGGAAGCCGCCGTCGCCCACGCCGTTGCGCTGCAAATTGACCATGACCGTATGCTCAGGGATTTTGGCTGCCTTTGGATGGTGGTGCGCTGTCGGCTGCGGGTGACGCGGATGCCCGAGGGGGCGTTTACCGTGCGCACATGGCTGCGGAAGCCGACGGCGGCGCTCAGTAACCGCGATTTCTCCATCTGTGACGCGCAGGGTGAGCTGGGAAGCGCCGTGCAGACATGGGTGCTTGCCGACGCCGCCGAGAGGCGAATTATCCCGATGAAAAATGTGGAGCCGCTTTGGACGCTGCCGACGCCGCAACCGGAGCGAAAGGATGCGCTGCGCCGCCTTGCGCTGCCGGAGCATATGACGGTGAGCGCCCGCTGGACGGTACAGCCGCAGGAGATCGACGGCAACGGACATCTGAACAATGTGGCTTATATCCGCCATGCGGAGGCGCTGGCACCGAAGGGCTGCACGCTGCTGGAGGTCGTTTTTGACCGCGAGTGCTTCATGGGAGAAACACTGACGCTGGAGACAGCGCAGGCGGACGGCTGTTTCGTGCGTGGCGTGAAGGAAAACGGAGAGGAGAGCTTCCGCGCCCGTTTTTGGAAGGAGACGATGGAATGAAGCGATTGTTGATCTGCTGCCTGCTCTGCCTGCTTTTGTGCGGCTGCGGTGAGAGCGCAGTGCAGGAGCCATCCGCCGCTGTGCCGACGACGCAGGAGAGCCTTGCCGCAGAGCCGATTCCGCAGGAGCTGCCGGGCGTTTGGGTCAGCGCGAGCGGGGGAGAACGTGATATGATCGAGACGATCACCTTCGGAGAGGACGGCAGCTTAATGGTGCACCTTGATTACGAGGGCAGCGATTACAGCACCGTTTCCGGAACCTATTGCATCAAGGAGGGCAAGCTCGTCTGCGATATCACCGAGGGAACCACGCCGTTTCAGAAGGAGTATACCTTCCGCATCGACGGCAGAGAGCTGTACCTGACCGACGAGGACAGCGAGGCGCATTATTTGAGGAATTCTTAAACCGCGACGCGGCAGTCTATCTGGCTAAGGGCTAAGGACTAAGGGTGAATGACTTTGGTGTGCTGCGCACGGATTTTGAATTGAGATCGCACCCGCAAGGGGTATGCCGCATCCGTAATGCTCGTTCCTCGCGAACGGCTGCGCTACCACGACCGGTGCGCGCACCGGTCTCGCAATGACAAGTGGGATAGCCTTCCCGTGCATTCGCTGTGCGGTTGACGGGGACGGTTGGTTTTGAAATTTGGTCTTGCCGGTGTGCGGCGGGACGGATATTGAGGAGGTTGCCATATGAAACCCTATCAGATTATGACAAAAGAAGAAAGAAAGAGCGAATATGATGCTTTGATGAACGAATATGAGCGATTTAAAGCACTGCAACTCTCGCTCAATATGGCGCGCGGCAAGCCCGGGCGGGAACAGCTCGATCTTGTGAGCGACCTTTTAACGGTTTTGGGCAAGGCTGAGGATTGCGTGGACGAGGGTATTGACGTGCGCAACTACGGCAATCTGACAGGCATTCCGTCTGCCAAAAAGCTTTTCGCGGAGCTGCTTGGCACAAAGCCGGAGCAGATTATGGTCGGCGGCAACGCCAGTCTGAACCTGATGTATGATCTGATTGCAAAGGCGTACACCCACGGCTTGGCGCATTCTCCCCGCCCCTGGGCGAAGGAGGAGAAGGTGCGCTTCCTCTGCCCCGCGCCGGGCTACGACAGGCATTTTAAGATTTCCGAGAGCTTCGGCATGGAGCTTGTGACGATCCGTATGACGGAAAACGGGCCCGACATGGACGCGGTGGAGGCGGCGGTCAGGGATCCTGCTGTCAAGGGCATTTGGTGCGTGCCGAAATACTCCAATCCCGACGGCATTGTATACAGCGACGAGACGATTGACCGCCTTGCCGCGCTGCGTCCTGCCGCGCCGGACTTTGCGCTGATGTGGGACAACGCCTATTGCGTGCATGAATTTGAGGGGGACTTTGTGCCCTTCCGCGATATCCTTTCCCTCTGCGCCGCGCAGGGGAACGCGGATATGGTCTATGAATTTGCCTCTACGTCGAAGATCACCTTCCCCGGCGCGGGTGTGGCGGTGATGGCTGCCTCCGAGGCAAATCTGAAGTATATTGAGTCACTGCTGACCTTCCAGACGATCAGCTATGACAAGGTGAATCAGCTTCGCCATGTGCGCTACTTAAAGGATAAGGAGAACACCTTGGCGCTCATGCGGCGGCACGCGGCGGTGCTTGCGCCGAAGTTCGCTGTGGTATTGGAGACGCTGGAGCGGGAGATCGCGCCGCTGGAGATTGCCCGGTGGACAAAGCCGCGCGGCGGGTATTTCGTCTCGCTCTACGCGATGCCGGGGACGGCGAAGCGCGTGGTCGGGCTGATGAAGGACGCCGGCGTGACGCTGACGGGCGCGGGCGCGACCTATCCCTACGGCGTTGACCCCGACGACAGCAATATTCGCATTGCGCCGAGTCTGCCGCCCGTCGCGGAGCTGCAGCAGGCCATGGCGGTGCTATGTGTCTGCCTGCGCCTTGCCGCATTGGAGAAATTGGGCGTTTCCTAACAGAAAAACGACGATAAAAATCCGACCGGTTCCGGTCGGATTTTTTAGAAGGTCAAAAAAAGACGGAAAGCGGTGTGGCAATCTCGTGGTGGAACTGCTTTTTTGGCTAAGGGCTAAGAGTGAATGATGAATGACTGTAGTGTGCTTCGCAAGGATAAAAAACATGGAGCGCACTCTCGCCGTAGGGCACGCCGACCCCGGCGCGCCGGTGCAGGAGCCGCCGAGTGCGTGCAAGTCTACAGCCGGAGATTGCCACGACCAGTGTGCGCACTGGTCTCGCAATGACAGAGAGGGTAGCCTCAAAGGTGTCAACGTCCCCTTGACACATGCTTATGTGCCGGGGGAGCGGCGGAGCGTTACCGTGAAGGTGCTGCCCTTGCCGGGGGCGCTCTCTACGCCGAGCTTCCCGTGCAGAATATCCACCACACGCTTGACCAGCGCCAGCCCCAGACCGTTGCCCTGCGCGGCATGGGAGGTGTCGCCCTGATAAAACTTCTCAAAAATATGTGCGCCGACCTCCGGAGACATGCCGCAGCCGGTGTCTGACACGGAGACGGTAACCTCGTTCTCATCCGCGCGCAGACTGACGGATACCGTTCCGCCCTCGGGCGTGAATTTGAAGGCGTTGGAGAGCAGATTGTTCCACACAAGACACAGCAGCTCCGCGTCGGCGCAGACGGTCACGCCGTCGTCCAGCGCGGTTTCGATTTGAATATTCTTTTGCTCCCATACCGTTTCAAACTGCAAGAGGCATTGGCATAGCTGCTCAGACAGCTCGTATTCCTCCGCCTTCGGATAGATCTGCTGGTTTTCCAGCTTGCTCAGCTTCAGAATGTTTGTGATCAGATCCGCCAAACGGCGCGACGCGTTGATGACGGCGCCTGCGTACTCCAGCCGTTTTTCCTCGCTTAGCCGGGGCTGACAGAGCAGGATACCGTAATTTTGCATCACGGAAAGGGGCGTTTTTAATTCGTGGGACACGTTGGCGATAAAATCCGTCCGCAGCGTCTCCACGCCGGAAAGCTCCTCGGCAAGCGCGTTGATATCCTCCGCGATAACGCCGAACCGATTTTGCAGATCATGCAAAGCGGCAAGGTCGATCCTTGCGTTGAAGTTTCCGCTTTTGAGCTGATCCAAAACCTTTTGCACTTCTTTGACCGGACGCTCCACCGTGAGCTTTCGGCGCACGAAATCAATGACCGTAAACAGGAGGCTCAGCAAGATCACGTTTGCAAAGGTCAGCTTGGCAGCCGCCTCCAGATTTTCCTCTGTAAAGGCAATCCCGAGGCTCCGCGACAGCGTGTTCAGAAACAGCAGCATGCAGCAGGTGACCACGAACGCCACCAGAGCAAAATAGATCATATAGTTATGAATACCGCGCAGCACGCGGCCCGTTTTGTCGCCGCTCTTCATTTGATCACCGCTTTATAGCCTAATCCATGGACGGTGACGAGCTCGAAATCGTCGCACGCTGCCAGCTTGCTCCGCAGCTTTGTCATATACACATCAACCGTGCGGGGACCGGAGGAGGTATCCGCGTCCCAAAACTCGTCCATGAGCTGCGTGCGGGTGAAGGTCTTCTTGGGGTAGGAGAGCAGCTTATACAGGAGGCTGAATTCCCGATGGGTCAGAGCCAGCTCCTCGCCGCGCAGGTAGGCGGTGTGTTCGTCGGCGTCCATTACGAAGCTGCCGACCTCCAATCTGCGCGAGGCGGCGATCTTCGCCCGACGCAGCAGCGCCCCGATGCGCAGCAGCAGCTCGTTCGGATCAATGGGCTTTACCATATAATCGTCGATGCCCGCCTGAAAGCCCCGCTGCTTGGAGCCGATGTCGTCCCGCGCCGTCATAAACAAAATGGGAATTTCCTCGTTCAGACTGCGGACGGTCTGCGCAAAGGCAAAGCCGTCGATTCCCGGCATCATAATATCGGACACGATAAGGTCGAACAGCTTATGATACATCGCGTCATAGGCCTCGTTCGCGTTCAGGCAGCCGGTGGCCTCATAGCCGCCGTGGTTCAGGAAAGAGCAGACCGCGCGGTTCAGCGCGGCATCATCCTCTACGACCAATATTTGGAACATCGGACATCCCTCCACATACAATTTAAAAAAGCGGTGCTTCCTGATTTTATCCTATCACACAATTGTTAAAGTTTTGTTTGCGTTTTTCCGTTTTGCGGCGAAGCTTGGAAAAAGGCTGCATCAGTGCTTGCAAGTACACGGCGGATATGGTCGAAGCCGATTGACAACCGCCGCAAAGCGGGATATAATATTTCCGAAAACAGTCCGAAAGGAGAACATTATGACATTTTCCGATTTTACGCCACGCGTCTGCTACCATCACGACGACGAGACGCACGCGCACACCCATACCCATCCGCACACCCATGACGGCGTGGAGCATACCCATGAGCACACCCATACCCACACCCACGAGGGCGGCGACCACACCCACACCCACGAGGGCGACCACGGCGCGCATGACCACAGCCATGACTGCGCGCACGACTGCGGCAGCTGCGCGGGCTGCGACCCGATGCAGGAGACCCTTGCGCTGATGCAGTATATGGTGAACCACAACGCCGCCCATGCCCGCGAGCTGGCGGAGCTTGCCAAAAAGCTCGGAGAGCTGGGGAACCACACCGCTGAGGAGCAGGTGCTTGCCGCCGTCTCCGAGTTTGAAAAGGGCAATCTGCGCCTTTCCGCCGTGCTGGCATCATTAAAATAAGGAGCAAATCACCATGTGTCTTTCTACCGTTTATAAGGACTCCGTTCAACCGGAGAATATCGCGATGCAGAACGTTATGCGCATTGAATGCGACGGCGATATGGTCATCCTGACCGATCTTTTGGAGCGGCAGGTTGCCATTCACGGGACGCTCGTCATGGCGAATCTCGTCGAAGGGCAGGCCATCGTCCACGAGCTCGCGGAATAATTCCAATTGGATGAAGCACAGCACCGAACGCCGTTTTACGACGCCCGGTGCTGTGCTTTTTTGCCTGTGGAAGCAGTGCCTGCACGAGATTGCACCCGCAGGGGGTATGCCGCATCCGTAACACTCGTTCCTCGTGAACGGCTGCGCTACCACGTCGCTTCGCTCCTGGCAATGACATGAGAAGGCTACCTTATTTGTCATTGCGAAACCAGTGCGCACACTGGTTGTGGCAATCTCTGGCTGTAGGTTTGCACACGATTGGAAATTCTTGCATGAGATTGCCACGTCGCTTCGCTCCTCGCAATGACATGTGGGCGTTTTGCGGTTAGCGGAACAGCAGCGTTTTGGTTCTTTGCATCAGGGCGTCATAATCTGCGCCGAGGCATTTTTTCGCTTTCAGAAATTCTCGATAGCCGGTTTGTACGCCGTGGATATCACTGCCCAAGGCGACAACGCGCTCGTTTTGCGCCCAGTCAAGCGATCTTCTGCGCGTTCGGAAATGGCAGAAGGAGGAGGCGTTGAGCTGCCCGAAAAAGCCGCTTTCCAGCAGAAAGTCGATCCGCTGTGTATCATAGCGGTCAATATGCGCCAGCACGACCGTCAGCTTTCTTTCATACAGCAGTGCGTCCAGCGTATGCTCATAGGTGCGCAGGGAGAAATCCGGCGGCAGCTCCAACAGCAGCACCCGCGTCCCCTCGACGCACAGCGCTTCCAGCCGCTCAAGCCGGTGCAGACCGCGGCAGAGCTGTACCTCCGCGCCGAGCAGCACAAAGGACGCAGCGGCCTCTCGCCGCAGCGCAGCCGCAGTCTCGGCACGGCGCGCGAGAAAGGTGTCAAGCTCCTCGTGGCGGGGATAGAAGTGCGGCGTCGCGATCACGCGGTCAATCCCTGCCTCATGCGCAAGCTGAAGCTGACGGAGGGAGGTCTGCAAGCCGTCGCTGCCGTGATCCGCGGCGGGCAGCAGGTGCGCGTGGAAGTCAATGTTCATATACGCTGCCTCACTTATGCTTTTCGGGGGACGCTCCGTAGTATTTTCCTTTGGCATCGCGGTAGTATCGGTTATAATAATTGGAATAGTGCGCGTCGGCTTTATTTTCCGGATCATTGAGCACCAGACCGACGATGTTGCCCTTCATATCCTCGATTTTCCGCACGGCGTCATTGACATCACGCAGATGGTTCTTCCCGCTCTGCACAATCATGACATAGCCGGTCACTTTATCCGCGATCACCGAGGCATCGGTGACGATATTGATCGGCGGCGTGTCGATGATCACATAATCAAAATACTTGCGCACATACTCCAGCAGATTGTCCATCTGCTTTGCGCTGAGCAGCTCCGCGGGATTCGGAGGAATTTCTCCTGCCGTCAGAACGGATAAGCCTTCGCAGTTCGTTTTGCGGAGCTTGATATCCGTGGTAAGGCCCGCAAGGATCTCGCTCAGACCGTTTCGGCATTCTAGACCGAAATAGCGATGTACGGAGGGCTTGCGCATATCCGCGTCAATCAGGAGCACGCGCTGCTCCGCCATCGCGATGGACACCGCAAGGCTGACCGCGTTGGTTGTTTTTCCGTCGCCCGCAAGAGAACTGGTAATGGCAAAGACAGGGCATTTTTCGCCCCTGCCCGTAAACATCAGCTTGGTGCGGATTGCGTTATAGGCTTCTTTTATGGCAAAGGGACTACCCGCATTCAGACGGGGACTGTCCGCGCGCGACGCGCTGAGGGGGGGCTGCTTTTTTGGGCGTGACAAAAATGACATCAGAAGCTCCTCCTTCTGTTTCTCTTTTTCCCGCTGAGCTGCGACTTCGGCAGCATACTCGGCACACTGCCGAGGACGGGAATTCGGAAGGCGTGCTCTAAATCCTCCTCACGCCAGATCGTTGTGTCAAGCAGCGTGATGAGTATGACCACCGCGCAGGAGAGCAGCAGACCGATGAAAAAGCCCACCGTAACATTTGAGGCGATATTCGGCGATGACGGCGCCGCGGGCATGACGGCACGGTCTAACGGGATCAGCTCACCCGCCCGGGCAAGGGAGCTGAGCGCTTCCGGTGCGGCATCTAAAACGGCGTTTCCCACACGGACGGCAAGCGCCGGATCAGCGGCGGTGACGTTGACATAGATCACCTGCGCGCTTGCGCCGGTTGAGAGCAGCTTGCCGATTGCAGCGGCGGAGATTTCTCCGTTCAGCTCATCGCTGACGGCCTGCAATACGGGCTGGCTTGTCAGCAAAACGCGATAGGTGCGGGCAATGGTCTCGTCCGCGCTCAGTTCTCCGGTGGTAACGCCGTCGTTTGTCCGTTGGCTTGCGAAGACGCACATGGAGACCCGTGTTGTATATAACGGCGTGATGAAACACTGCGTATAGACCCACGCGCCGAGGGTGAAGATTAGAGTTGTTAAAACAATCAATATAAAATAACGCTTGAGGGATACAAAAATATCCTGCAAGGTAATCTCGACTCGGTTCAAGAAAGCATCTCTCCTCTATCTGAGTTAAAATCCATGGTCTAATATAGCATTTCCCTCGAGGAAAAGCAACTGTTTCTCAGAAAGAGGGATAATTTTTTAGAATTCCTTGCATTGAAGAAATCGCTGTGTTATACTGTAGGCGAAAATTGTGCCACATGCACTGAACATCGGAGGTAAAATTATGGCAAAAAAGAAACCTTTAGTCGGCGCAGCAGTGATTGGTCAGTCCGGCGGACCCTCTGCGGTAATCAACGCAAGCGCTTACGGCGTGATCAAGACCGCGTTGGAAAGCGATTGCATCACGAAGGTCTACGGCGCGCATCACGGCATCGTCGGCATTCTGAACGACCGCCTGATGATTATGGATGAGGAGGATCCGCAGGAGCTGGAGCTGCTGCTGCATACCCCGTCCTCCGCCCTCGGCTCCTGCCGCTACAAGATCGCCGATCCCGAGGTCGATGACACCGACTACAAACGCATTTTGGAGATCTTCCAAAAATACAATATCCGCTATTTCTTCTATAACGGCGGCAATGACTCGATGGACACCTGCAACAAGGTCAACCGCTATCTGCAAAAGGTCGGCTATGAGTGCCGCGTGTTCGGCGTGCCGAAGACCATCGACAACGATCTGTTCGGCACCGACCACTGCCCGGGCTTTGCCTCGGCTGCAAAGTACATCGCAACCTCCATCATGGAAGTTGCCCGCGACTGCAAGGTTTATGATAAGGGCATGATTACCATCGTTGAGTGCATGGGCAGACATGCCGGCTGGCTGACGGCTGCTTCCGTCCTCGCGAGCGAGACAGGCGACGGCCCCGACCTCATCTACCTGCCTGAGGTGGACTTTAATATGGAGGACTTCCTCGATGATGTGATCCGCGTGTATAACGGGCAGGGAAGCTGCCTTGTCGCGGTGTCCGAGGGCGTGCATTACGCCGACGGCTCCTTTGTCTCCGAGGCAAAGACCTCCGGCACGGACGGCTTCGGCCATGCGCAGCTCGGCGGCTTGGCGGCGCGCTTGGCATCTATTGTCAAGGCGGCGACGGGCGCGAAGGTGCGCGGCATCGAGCTGTCGCTGCTCCAGCGCTGCGCTGCCCACTGCGCTTCGGCAACCGACATTGAAGAATCCTTCAACTCCGGCAAGATCGCTGTCGAATCCGCCATTGCGGGCGAGAGCGGCAAGATGGTCGGTTTCCGCTGCGACCGTGAGAACGGCTATGTGTGCCATTACGAGCTGTTCGACCTTGAGAAGGTCGCGAACTTCGAAAAGAAGGTTCCGCTCGACTGGATCACCAGCGACAATGCCTATGTCACGCAGGACTTCGTCGATTACTGCACCCCGCTGATCGAGGGCGAGCCGCAGCTCCGCTATGAAAACGGTTTGCCCCGCTTCGCAAAGCTCAAGCAGGTCTTTGAAAAATAAATTTAACATAAAAAACAGGCAGCTTCGTGCTGCCTGTTTTTTATGAGGGGGCTTTAGCGTCATCAGATATCCTTCCATTTTTCCTTTTCTCGGTGACGGCGCAGCAGCCATATTACGAGGGCTGCCATGCCCGCAAGGCAGATCGCTCCGCCGAGCGCGTAAAGAATCCATTGCAGCACCTCCGTGTGATCCTCCCGCTCCGGGGAAGAGAGGATAAAGTCCGAATCGCTGCGCGAGGTATCGCGGGTTGTTGCCGTCGTCGCTTCGACCCCCGTATGCTCCTCCACATAGGTACACAGCAGGGCATTCAACTGCGCAAGAACGGAACGCCCGTCTCTTGCGGAGGTAAAACAGACCAGAAGATAGGTCTGCGGCGCGAAGACGATTCCGACATCACAGAGACTGCTGTCCTCCTCGCCTAAAATATGCATGAGACTGTAGGACTTGCCATAGCCCGCAAAGCCGCTCCCGGTTTGCACAAGGCTGTAATTCTTCGTCAGCGAACCGTAGTATTCATCATGCAGGGTCAGCTCCTTCAGGCAGTTCATGAAAAACGCCGCGTTGTAGCGAAGATCTGTCAGATATTCCTGCGGCAGGGAATCGGCGTCAAGATGCCCGAACTCCTCGTTGATCAGCCGCTGGTATTCTTCCGCCGAGCCGAGCTGCTCACGCATGTTCTCCGAAATGGCATTGTCTGACCGCAGAATGCTGTGATAACGGCAGTCCTCAAGGGTCAGACCGTTGATCGTGTACACCTCATCCGGATGCTCCTCCGGCGGATCGAACGCGCCCAAGGTTTCCTGCTTATAGTAGTACATATGCAGCGGCAGCGTCCACACCGCCCCCGCGGGCAAAAACGCCGTATCGTTGAAAGCGTAGGCCTCTCCTGTGGAAAGGTTATAATAGCTCATGGAGAAATTGGTGTCGGTCAGATTGTTCTCCTGCATAAATGTTTCCAACTGTGTTGGCAGGTCTGCTTCGTCTGCAGCGAAACTCCCGCCGCATAACAGCAGCACGCTTACAAGCAGGCACAGAAACCGTTTCATGTGCCGATTCTCCTTCCGTTTTGATTTTGATCCCGGAAAATGTTTCCATCCAATTCTTATTATACCAGCAAATCGCCGTACCGCAAGAGGGAAAATTCGTTTTGTGCGGGGGAAACCGATTGACAGAGGTAAAAAAAGCCTTTATAATGAAAATAATCAGGCGGCGCTTGCCGCAAAATAAAGGAGGAAAAAACTATGGCAGGTTTTTGTACGAAATGCGGCAGACCTCTTCCGGAAAACGGCATCTGTTCCTGCGCAATGCAGCCGGAAAATCCGACGCCTCCGCAGGGCAGCGCGCCGCAGCAGGGTTATATGCCCCCGCAGGGCTACGCACCGCAGCAGGGCTATATGCCCCCGCAGGGCTATGCGCCTCCGCAGGGCTACGCGCCGCAGCAAGGTTATGCACCGCAGCAGGGCTATATGCCTCCGCAGTATAACCCGGTTCCGAAGCAGGATTCCGCTTTTGTCGCCGCACTGAAGAACCTTCCCAATCTCTTCTTGGGCTATTTCCGCGACCCCGTCGGAACCTCCCGCCTCGCTTCGGAGAAAAAGGATTTTCTCAGCGGTCTGATCATTATGGCGATGTCTATGATCCTTACGCTGTTCGGCACGCTGTTCTTTGCGCTGGTGCATTACAGCGGCTTCGGCTATTTCGGCTTTGGCTGGGTTGTCCCCCGCTGGATCGGCATCAGCTTCCTTGCTCCGATTCTCGCCTTCGGCATTACCATCGGTCTGATCTATTTGCTCTCCCTCATCGCAAAGGCAAATTTGGACTTCCGCTCCGTGCTCGCCGTCGTCGGCGTGAACGCGATGCTCCCCGTTTGCCTGCTTGCCGTCTCAATGCTTGCGGGCATGATCTCCGTGGTTGTGTTCGAAATCTTTGCCGTCCTGATGTGCGCGGCGTGGGTCGTCAGCTTCTTCACGGCGGTATTTCAGGTGTTCGACATCAAGATGAACATCGTCAATACCCTCCTGCTGATCGCAGGCTTGGCAATTGCGTTCTATGTGATCGTTCTGCTCGTTATATGGTTCACCACGGGCACCGCACATACCCTGCTCAGCTGGCTGTAATACCTTCTTCCATAGAAACGCCCGGGTCTCCGGGCGTTTTTTGCGCGTAAAATCCAAAGCGTTTAGCATTGACATTGCGGCGGAATGCGGGTATAATTCTTATTTAGAGAAATATTCATTTTCGGAGGAAGCAATATGCTGAAAAATACGGAAAAAACCATGGATAAAATCGTCGCGCTGTGCAAAAACCGCGGCTTTGTCTTCGCCGGCTCGGAAATTTACGGCGGGCTTGCGAATACATGGGACTACGGCCCACTGGGGGTCGAGCTGAAAAATAACATCAAGCGCGCTTGGTGGAAAAAGTTCGTGCAGGAAAACCCCTATAACGTCGGACTCGACGCGGCGATTCTGATGAATCCGCAGACATGGGTTGCCTCGGGCCATTTGGGCGGCTTTTCCGATCCCCTGATGGACTGCCGTGAGTGCAAGGAGCGCTTCCGCGCGGATAAGCTCATTGAAGACTTCTGCGCGGAGCAGGGTCTCGAGCTGCCGAAGCCCATCGACTCCTTCTCTCAGACGGAGATGAAGGACTTCATCGAGGCGCATAATATCCCCTGCCCCACCTGCGGCAAGCATAATTTCACCGACATCCGTCAGTTCAACCTGATGTTCAAGACCTTCCAAGGCGTCACCGAGGACGCGAAGAACACCGTCTATCTGCGCCCCGAGACCGCGCAGGGCATTTTCGTCAACTTCGTCAACGTCCAGCGCACGACGCGCCGCAAGCTCCCCTTCGGCATCGGGCAGATCGGCAAGTCCTTCCGCAACGAGATCACGCCGGGCAACTTCATCTTCCGCGTGCGCGAGTTCGAGCAGATGGAGCTGGAGTTCTTCTGCGAGCCGGATACCGACCTCGAGTGGTTTGCCTACTGGCGCGGCTTCTGCAAGCAGTGGCTGCTGTCGCTGGGTATGCGCGAGGAGAATCTCCGTCTGCGCGACCACGACCCCGAGGAGCTTTGCTTCTACTCCAAGGCGACGACCGACTTTGAGTTCCTGTTCCCCTTCGGCTGGGGCGAGCTTTGGGGCGTCGCCGACCGCACCGATTACGACCTGACGCAGCATCAGAATACCTCCAACAAGGATCTGACCTACTACGATCAGGAGAAGAACCAACGCTATATCCCCTATGTCATTGAGCCGTCCCTCGGCGTCGAGCGCAGCTTCCTCGCGTTTTTGGTCGACGCCTACGACGAGGAGGTCGTCGGGCAGGACAAGAAGGGCAACGACGATATCCGCACCGTGCTGCATCTGCACCCGGCGCTTGCGCCCTTCAAGGCGGCGGTGCTGCCCCTGTCAAAGAAGCTTTCGCCCGCTGCCGAGGAGATCTACCGCGAGCTGCAAAAGGACTTCATGGTCGATTTCGACGACGCCGGCTCCATCGGCAAGCGCTACCGCCGCGAGGACGAGATCGGCACGCCCTTCTGCATCACGGTGGATTTTGAGACGGTGGGCGACGAAAACACCCCCGCTGACCACGCCGTCACCGTCCGCGACCGGGACACGATGGAGCAGGTTCGTATTCCCATCAGCGAGCTGAAGTCCTATCTGACGGAAAAGCTCGCATTTTAAGGAAGTGACCCCGCATGGACCAATGTGAAAAGCGCTCTCTGCGGGAACGGCTCAAGCCCCGCGAACGTTCCCCTAAGGTTACATGGGCTCTGACGGCAGGTTTGCTTGTCTGCGCGATTCTCGGCATACACCTGTTGTGCCAAATGATCGGCACGCTGGACTTCTCCCGGGGCAGGTTCTCGTCCTTCTTCCACGAGCCGACGATTTTCCTGCTCAACCTTCTGCCGGTGGCGCTGCTGATTGTGTTTACCTACTTTGCCACAAACCGCGCATGGCTGGCATTTTTGATCCCCTCAACGTTGCTGCTCATCATGGAGTTTGTCAACTATTTCAAGATCATCCTGCGCGGCGACCCCTTCGTTGCCGAGGACTTCTTCCTCATCGGGGAGGGCGCGGGGATTATCGGGCAGTATGAGCTGCATTTTCCCCTTTGGTTTTATGCTTCGATTCTCCTGCTGATCGGCGGAACGGTCGTGCTGATGCGCTACGCCCGCGGCAGGCTTCCAAAGCGCCTTTGGTGGGTGCGCGCGGCAGCCCTTGTGCTGTGCGTCGGCTTCGGCGCCATCGCGTGGACCTGCTGGTACAGCGACCGCTCCCTCTATGAGGCGCAGCAGAATTACTCCCTCTTTAACGAATGGCGCGAGTCGGAATACCGCGCCTCCCACGGCTTCTTCTGGTCCTTCCTCCGCTCGGTGGACGAGGCGTTTCCCTCCGCGCCGGAGGGCTATTCCGAGGAGGCGGCGCAGGCGCTGCTCGGCGCTTATACCGACGAGGCGATTCCCGAGGAAAAACGCGTCAATGTTGTTGTGACAATGCTGGAAAGCTACTCCGATCTGTCCGTGTTTGACACGATTTCCTTTACCGAGGATCCCTATACGGACTTCCACGCCCTGCAAAGCGAGAGCTACCACGGCACCCTTGTTGTGGATGTCATTGGCGGCGGCACGGTCAATTCCGAGCGCTCCTTTCTGACGGGCAATATTTACCCGCAGCCGCGCTACCGTACCCCCGCAAGCTCCTACGTCCGCTACTTCAAGGCAAACGGCTACCGCACCGACGGCGCACATCCGGGCTTTGACTGGTTCTACAGCCGAAATACCATCAACGAGCGCCTCGGCTTCGACCGATATCTGTTCATGGAGAACTATTTCAGCGACCTGACGGACGACGAGCACGCGATGGACGACGTGTTTTTCCCTGCGATGGCGCAGTGCTATGAAGAGCAGCTCGCTGCGGACGACGCGCCCTACTTTTCCTTCTCCGTCAGCTATCAGAATCACAGCCCCTATGACGATTCACAGCTCTTGGGGCAGGAATTTGTAGCCCACGAGGGGCTGACGGACGCGGCGTATTATCAGATCAACAACTATCTCTCCGGTATCGCCGATACCGGCAGGAAAATGGCTGCCTACGTCGATACCTTCCGCGACAATCCGGAGCCGGTCGTCTTGGTTTTCTTCGGCGACCACAAGCCGACCTTCGGCGCGGGTAACTGCTACTATGAGGATATGGGCATCTCCGCTGCGGAAAACAGCCCGGAGGGGTGTTGGAACCTCTATACCACGCCCTATCTGATCTGGGCGAACGACGCGGCGAAGGAGGTTTTGGGCTTCAGCTTTACCGGCGAGGGCAGGACGATCTCCCCGGCGTTTTTGATGGCGGAGCTGTTCGACTGCTGCGGCTGGGAGGGACCTCAGTGGATGCAGTACCAGCGCACCGTCCGCGACGAGATCCCCGTGATCCACTGCCAGTCTATGTTTATGACGGACGGCGAGCTGACCTCGGAGCTGCCGGAGGACAAGAAGGCGGTATACCGGAGCTTCCTCATCGCCGAATACGATATGCGCGATAAGCTGCACACCTATGACAGCATGGAATAGACTTATAGCGCCCCCTCAAATTTTGAAAAAGGAATGGTTACTATGGAAAAACTGTACGGCAAACAGCTGGAACGCACCGCGTACCAAGCAAGGCTGCTCGCGCTCGACGCGGTCCATACCGCAGCCTCCGGGCATATCGGCGGCAGCCTCTCCATCATCGACACGCTCACGACACTCTACTTTAATGTGATGCATGTCGATCCCGCAAACCCGCAGGATCCCGACCGTGACCGCTTTGTCCTCTCGAAGGGACACTGCACGCCCGCGCTCTATCCCGTTTTGTCGCTGCGCGGCTTTTTCCCCGAGGAGGACTTGAAGCTCTTCCGATCCATCAAGGGGCATTATTCCGGCCATGCCGAGATGCGCCACGTTAAGGGCGTCGATATGTCCACCGGCTCTTTGGGGCAGGGCATCTCCGCTGCCGTCGGCATGGCGCTGGCAGGCAAGGTCGCGAAGAAGGATTACCGTGTTTACGCCGTCCTGGGCGACGGTGAGATCGCGGAGGGTCAGGTTTGGGAGGCGGCAATGTCCGCCGCGAAGTATCATTTGGATAACCTCTGCGCCGTGGTCGATGTCAACGGTCTGCAGATTGACGGCGCGACAAAGGACGTCATGCCGTCCGAGCCGCTGGATAAGAAATTCGAGGCGTTCAATTGGAATGTGATCCACGTGGACGGTCACGATTTTGACGCCCTCTTCAAGGCGTTTGAGGACGCAAAGGCGTGCAAGGGCAAGCCCACCGTGCTTTTGGCGAAGACCACCAAGGGCAAGGGCGTCTCCTTCATGGAGGGCAACTACGCTTGGCATGGCAAGGCGCCCAACGACGAGCAGTACGAGCAGGCAAAGGCAGAGGTCGAAGCAAAATTAGCGGAATTGGAGGGCGAGTAATATGGCAGGAAAAATCGCAACACGCGCCGCTTACGGCGAGGCGCTGGTCGAGCTGGCGGAAAAGTACCCCGAGCTTGTCGTTTTTGACGCGGACTTGGCGGGCGCGACAATGACGAAGGGCTTCGCCGCGAAATATCCTGAGCGCTTCTTTGACATGGGCATCGCCGAATGCAACATGACCGGCGTTGCGGCAGGTATGTCCACCTGCGGCTTTAAGCCCTTTACAAACACCTTTGCCATCTTTGCTTCCGGCAGAGCGTGGGAGCAGGTGCGCAATTCCATTGCCTATCCCCATCTGAACGTCAAGGTTGTCGGCTCTCACGGCGGTCTGTCCGTCGGCGAGGACGGCGCGACGCATCAGGCAATCGAGGACTTTGCCCTGATGCGTGCCATCCCGGGCATGAAGGTGATCTGCCCCTGCGACGGCAACGAGATGAAGCTCGCCGTCGAGGCGCTGCTCAACTATGAAGGCCCTGCTTACCTGCGTCTGGGCAGAAGCGCCGTCGATATCGTCACCGATGAGATCGAGGGCTACAAGTTCGAGCTGGACAAGGGCATTACCCTCAAAGACGGCAAGGACGTCACCGTGATCGCCACGGGCATTATGGTGCAAATGGCGCTCAAGGCGCGCGAGATCATGGCAGGCGAGGGCATCTCCGTCCGCGTGATTGATATGCACACCATCAAGCCGCTGGATGAAGAACTGGTGATCAAGGCGGCGAAGGAGACGGGCTGCATCGTCACCACCGAGGAGCATAACATCATCGGCGGTCTGGGCGGCGCGGTCGCGGAGTGCCTGAGCGAAAAGTGCCCGACCCCGCTGGTGCGCCACGGCGTCAATGACGAATTCGGCAGAAGCGGCACGGCGGCGGCAGTGCTGGAGGCGTACAAGCTCACCCCCGAAGGCATCTGCGAAAAGATCCGCGAAGCCCTCAAAAAGAAATAAAACCCGACACCCCCGCAAGGGGGTGTCAGAAATTTTTAGTGAATAGTGAACAGTGAATAGTGAATCGCGAATGACGAAACGCACCCCCTAATTGTCATTGCGAGGAGCGCAGCGACGTGGCAATCCCGTGCAGGAAATACCAAGTGCGAACAAGCCTACAGCCGGAGATTGCCACGACCGGTGCGCAGCCCTTCGCGGCAAAGGAGCGTTACGGATGCGGCGTACCCCTTGCGGGTAGTGTGCGCACCGGTCTCGCAATGACAGATAGGGTTGCCTTTTCTTGTCATTGCGAGGAGCGCAGCGACGTGGCAATCCCGTGCAGGAAATACCAAGTGCGAACAAGCCTACAGCCGGAGATTGCCACGACCGGTGCGCAGCCCTTCGCGACAAAGGAGCGTTACGGATGCGGCGTACCCCTCGCGGGTGCAATCTTGTGCAGGCAGCATCGACCGCGAACAAGAAAGTCGAAAACAGTAAATCGTGAAGCGACAGCTTACTTATTCACCATTCGCTGTTCACCATTCACTGTTCACTATCCCCCATATTACGGAGAAACCATGATTCGAATTGCAACCATTTCTGACAGAAACCTGTTAAAAACCATGTTTACCGAATTTTACGCCTCTGACGCTGTGATGCATACGATTCCGCAGGCTTATCACGAAACGGCGCTGGACGAGCTGTTTTCGGCTTCCTCCCGTCAAAGGGCGTATTTGCTCGAGGACGGCGAAACGCCGGTCGGCTACGCGCTGATCTCCGAGAAATTCTCCCATGAGGCAGGCGGCTTGGAGCTTTGGCTGGAGGAGCTGTACCTCCGTGAAGCCGCACGCGGGAAGGGCTGCGGCAGCGCGTTTTTCCGCTTCTTACTCGAAACGGCACAAAAGGAGGGCATCGCCCGCGTGCGTCTTGAGGTTGAGCCGGAAAATACCCGTGCCGCTGCACTTTACGCAAGGCTGGGCTTTCAGCCGTTACCCTACAACCAAATGGCGTGGACGCCGGAGGGAACCGTATGATCTATTTGGATAACGCCGCCACGACCCGCCCCTGCGCGGAGGCGGTGGAGGCGATCACAAAAACGCTGACGACCGACTGGGGCAACCCGAGCGCACAGTACCGCTTCGGCATCGACGCGGCGCGGCTGCTGCGGAATGCAAGGCAATCCGTCGCCGAAGCCCTCGGCGCGGAGACCGACCGAGTGTTTTTTACCTCCGGCGGGACGGAGGCGGACAACTGGGCGATCTTTTCGACTGCCGAACGCCTCGGCAAGCGCGGCAAGCACATTGTCACCACCGCCGTCGAGCATCACGCCGTCCTGCACCCGATGCAGAAGTTAGAGGAGCGCGGCTTTGAGGTCACCTATCTGCAGCCCGATGCCCTCGGGCGCGTGAGCGTGGAGAGCCTGCAAGCGGCGCTGCGTCCGGACACGATTCTGGTGAGCGTCATGATGGTCAACAATGAATCGGGCGCGGTGATGCCCATTGAGGCGATGGCAAAGCTGACGCATCGGCTCTGCCCGAACGCCCTGTTCCATACCGATGCGGTGCAGGGCTTTTTCAAAGTGCCGTTCCGTGCGCGGACGCTGGGCGCAGATCTGATCTCCGTCTCGGGGCATAAGGTTCACGCGGGCAAGGGGGTCGGCGCGCTGTATATGGCGAAAAAGCTGCCGCCCTTCCTCCACGGAGGCGGGCAGGAGGGCGGCCTGCGCAGCGGCACGGAGAACCTGCCGATGATCGCGGGCTTCGGCGCTGCCTGCAAAGCGCAGCTTCCTACACGGCTTGCCGCCATCGCGGAGCAGACAAGGCTGAAAAAGCTGCTGCAAGCGCTGCTCTCCGAGATCGACGGCGTGACTCTCCTCGGCGCGCAGGAAGCGCCGCATATCGTCAATTTGGCGGTGGCTGGGCTGCGTTCACAGGGGCTGCTCAATGCCTTGCAGGAAAACGGCTTCTGCGTGTCGGCAGGCTCCGCTTGCAGCAAGGGACATCGCAGCCACGTCTTAGAGACCATGGGCGTTGCGCCGCAGTTGATCGACGGCTCCATCCGCGTCTCCCTGTCAAGCGAAACGACCGAAGAGGAGGTACGTGCCTTCGCGGCAGCCCTTCCGCAGATCCTTCGTTCCCTCGGAAAACGGTGAAAAAATAACTGTAGTAGTCTGTAACGCTTAAAACTGTAGGTAGCCCGTAGGGCACGACGACTCGGCGTGCCGT
>JBJDYD010000164.1:0-5704 GCA_051867015.1 Faecousia sp.
AGTACGCCGTAGGGCGCGACGACCTCGGCGCGCCGGTGCAGGAACTACCAAATGCATACAAACTCGTTTGTCTGTACCGTCTGACGCTGATGCGGAACAGAAACATTCGAAAGCGGTGTCAATGCAGCAAGCATCTGAGTCGGCGCACCCTACAGACCGTAGGGACCTACTGCCGCTGTGCCGCTCAGGAAAACTGATCTTCACAGTATATCAGCACTTCTTCATGCTCATCCTCCAAAGTAATGACATATTTATTGAAATCAAGTACAGTCAAACTTCCCCAGTCTCTTTCTTCGCCATCATCCTCAATAAGTATCAGATGCAGTGTACTGCCTGAAAGCTCCCAACGAAAGTTTTCTTTTATTCTGCCGCTGCTGCCATCAAATTGTACCCCGCTGCCATCCGGAAAGAATCGTAAAGAAACATCCCCCGGTTTTCTCCATGTATATGTACTGAGTAGGCCCTCCAAATCATTCGAATTACCGCACCCGACAAGGCCAAGCAAAAGGGCAACGATAAGAAGCACAGCGAGAATCCGAATATGCATCACAATTTACCCCCCTATCGTTTGAAATGCAACTCCCGACCACCAAGAGCAAGAACAAGCTCTGATGGTGTCAATTTACAGAGCTGATACTGGTAGATGTATCCGGATCCGTCTACCAAGAGAATCAGCGTATCATCTGTAACTCTCCATTGAAACTGGTAATTGAAGACTTCGTAAACAAAACTATCGTATGGAACGTCCGTTGCTACACTACCTGTTCCGTCATTATAGAAAGTATACAGCACCGAGTCATATGAACCGTTGCCAAAATAGTGTGTTTCTCCATCCTCACTAACGACACCGACCTCTTTCCATGTTCCGACTAGAATTTTTTCTTGAATGCCACATCCGGAAAGAAGTGTTATCATCAACATTAGTGCCAAATATAGAGTTGCCGGTCGAATATATTTTCTCTTTTGCATGATAACTCACCCCTTTTTATAGTGAAAGTATTGCAGAGCGAATTTTCTTTGTTTCATAGCATTCTTCTTTCATTGATCCATTATTTCAAGCTGTTTTCCCATTTCGCAAAAAAGCGTCCGCGCGAGTGGCTATGTACATCTTTCACGCATTGTATTTGAGCATAGCCACCACCAAGCAGCTATATTTACCCACTCACCTGTACCGGTGTCGTGATTTCCATTTCCACAGCTTAATGCATTTTTTCTCCTCCTTTTGCCCCTGAAAAATTTCGTGTCATTTGTCGATTCTTTCGGTCACCGGACGCTTTTTCATATTCTAACACATTTGTATTCAAATGGCAACATATGTGTTCATAATTTTAGAAAAACTCCTCTACACTTATGGCGTAAAGGAGGTAGCTTTCTATGTTGGATGCAATGATTGTCGGTCGCGTGATTCAGCAGTTTCGCGAAAACAAGGGAATGTCTCAAGAGGTTGTCAGCGGGCTTGCGGGAATTGGCAGAACCCATTTGAGCGCCATTGAGCGCGGCGAACGAAAACCCACACTGGAAACATTCTACAAAATCGGGCAGGCAATGCAAATTCGCCCAAGCGCCCTTTTGGCAGCGATTGAGGAGGAAGTGAAAAAAAAGAGACCGTAATGCAGGAGGCAAGTTGCAATTTCACCGCTGCGCTTAAGGACAGGATGGAAACGCTCTCACCGCAGCAAGCGGCGTATATTTTGCTGCTGATAAAGAGCATATTGGAACCATAAAAAACGGGCTGTCTCATTGTGAGGCAGCCTTTATAACATCATTATATCTCTTAATGTTTCATTCAGTTTATTTTGGTATATGCGCATATGCTTTCCGGTTCATTTCTTTGGCGGGCAAGTGCAAGAACTACCGACTGTGAACAAATCTATTCATCTGTACCATCACGGGATGCCCGGGACGGCATCCCCTATGACCGTAAACCGAACACGCAGCGTTTGCACCGCACTCCATTCTATCCGCGCACCTCTCCGTAGGCCGCGACGACTCGGAGCGCCGATGCAGGAACTACCGACCGCGTAAAAGCCCTTTCGTCTGTACCGTCTATCGCTTGCGCGGCACGGTTCTGTTTGCTTTTGATTTACTTCTTCACTTTTTCCCGTCGGAAATTGCCGAGTGTCTCTTTCACGGTGGAGAGGTAGGCAAACGAACCGGGGTATTGCTGAATGATCCGCTGGAACTCCACGATCTGATGCTTGTTGACCACACAGATGAGCAGGGTCTTGTTGCTGTGGGTAAAGCCGCCCACGGCGGGAAGCTCTGTCACGCCATGTCCCAAAGAATCCATCAGCGCCTTGGAAAGCGCCTCCGGCTCGTCAGTGACGATTTCAAACTTGACCGCCTCTTTGAAGCCCTTGAGCATCGTGTCGCTGACCTTGCTCGAAAGGAAGCAGTACAGCAGGCACAAAATGACCGGCTCGATTTTGAAATCATAGACAAAATAGGACAGTGCGGCGACCATCGCGTTGATGGCAAAAATCACCCAGAGCAGGTTGCGCTCGGGATAATAGTGATGGTAGATCGCCGCGACAAGATCGGTGCCGCCCGTGCTGCTGTTGCGGCGCATCACGATGCCGTAGCAAAAGCCGCTGATCACGCCGCCCGCTGCCGGGGCGAGGATCGTACTCGTACCGTTGCCGGTATGGTAGACAAAGCTTGACAGGTCAACATAGTCCAGCAGGAGCAGGGCAAGCGACATCGTCAGCGCAAATGCTGCAGAGCGCATGGCATAGGCGTGATCGACCAAAAAATAGACGATGATCACCAGCGGAATATTGACAATGATCGTCATGTAGCCGACCTTAAAGCCGAACAGGTGCTGTACAATCGTCGCAATACCGGGGATGCCCGCCGGCGCAAACTCATTCGGAAAAATAAAGATATGATAGCTCAGCGCAAGCAGTGCTGCGGAAAACAGAATGACCGAATAATCAAAAATGCGGTGCCGAAGCTTCATGGATATCCCCCTCCGCAAAAATTCCACCACCATATATAGCAATTTTTTGTCGAATTGTCAACCGCAAAAAGTGTTCCCGAGAAATTGCCAACCCGTGTAGACCTTGGACATGTCCGCGCAGCGACAGACAGTACAAACGAACAAGCTTGTACGCACTCCGTAGTTCTTACACGCTGGCGGATGATATCCGCCCCTACGGCGTTGGCTGTGAATATCTCGTAGGGGCGGCTATCAGCCGCCAGCATTTTGGAATCCGCGCGGAGCGCTCCACAGTCATTCAGCCTTAGTCCTTCGCTCAAACATGTCTCCGCCCTACAGAGGGTTTTATCACAAAAGGTAGCGCAATACCACCTCGGTCAAAAACGCCGCTGCACAGGCGGCTGCGGCGACCTTGACAAGGCTCTGCTCCAAAAAAGAGAGGACAAGCGCGACCGCGCAGCCGATCACTGCGGAAAGGCGGTAGTCCGTCGCGTAGAAAATCGCCGGGATCGTCATAACGCTCAAAACCGCGTAAGGGATATAATACAGGAAGGACAGCAAAAAGCGGTTTTGAATCTTCTTTTTGACCAGCACCAGCGGGAGCATCCGCACAAGGTAGGTCACGCCCGCCATCACCGCCAAATAGGCAAAAAAGGACAGCTCACCCATTGGCTTCCTCCTTTACCGGGCAGACAAGCGCCGCCACCGCCGCGGCAATCACCGCGCAGAGAATCACGGAAAAGCCCGAAGGGATCTTGCGCAATAGGGGAATATAATAAAACGCGCAGCTCAGGAGCACGGCAATCGCCACGCAAAGCGCGGTGGGACGGTGCTTTTTCACCTTTGGCAGGACGATGGCGATAAACATTGCGTAAATCGCGAGTCCCAAAGCGGAGATCACCACAGCGGGCAGCAGATTCCCCGCAACCGCGCCCAGGAGCGTGCCAAGCGCCCAGCCGAGGTAGGGCGTAAGGATCAGCCCATAGAGATAGCGTCTGCCCACCGGGGCATTCTGCGCCATTGTGACGGCAAATACCTCGTCGGTGTTGACGAAGGCGATCAGAAAACGGTCGAGCAGGCCCACGCTCCCGCCCAGCCGCTGCGACAGGGAAACGGACATCAGCGCGTAACGCAGATTGATCACAAGCTGGGACACCGCAAGCTCTAAAAGCGTCCCGCCGCCTGCAATGATGGGAACGGCGGCAAGCTGCCCTGCGGAGGTAACATTCGTTGCGGAGATCAGCAGCGCCTCAGCAACCGTCAAGCCGCTGCCGCAGGCGAAAATGCCGAAGGCAAACGCAACGGAGAGATATCCGAAGCAAATCGGCAAACCGTTGCGGACGCCCTTGGAAAAGGAATTGATTTCTCTCATAGTTCTATGCCTCATAGCGCCCTCCGTTCGCGCAAAACGGAGGTTTTTTGCAGCTTTCATCATAGCACAGCCCGCGCGCCGCGTCAAATAATTTTCAGCAGGCTTGTAAATCCGCCGCATTTGCATTATAATAAAAATGAAGAATTATCGCTTTGGGAGGTGCGGAAATGACGGCACTGTGGATCATACTGGGTATTGCCGCGTTTTTCGCGCTGCTTTTGGCGCTGCCTCTGCGCATTTTCTTAAGCTACACCGAGGAAAAGGGGCTGCAATACCGCGTAAAATACGCCGTTTTCCCCCTCGCCGACAGCGAGAAACCCGAAAAGGCGGCGGCAGCGGCTCCCAAAAAACAGAAAAGCGCCGCCGAAAAGCCGAAAAAAGCCTCGGGCGGTGCGGCGCAGTCCCTGCTCTCCTTCCTCGGTTTGGAGGACATCAGCAGCGCCGCGAACGCCAAACGCGCCATTGACGAAAAGGGGCTTTTGGAGATACTGCACGGCGTGACGGAAGCGGTCGGTTCCCTGCTCAAGCGCACGGGTCGGCTGCTCCGAAAAGGCGTAGTCAAGCGGTTTGACCTGCGCATTGTCTGCGGCGACGGCGACCCGGCGGACGCGGCAATGCGGTACGGCACCGTCTGCGCAGCGGTCTATCCCCTGCTCACACTTTTGGACACGGCAATGAAATTCAAGCGCCGAAAGGTCGATATCCGCTGCGATTTTGATAACGATGGCATACAGGCTTCCTTCGAAGGGCAAATAAACTACCGCCCGTGGCATTTTCTCTGCTTTGCCTGCGGGCTTCTATGGCGCTATATCAAACGGAATACCATAAAGGAGGGTAAACACGATGAGTGAGCTTCTGAAAATTTTCGAATTTACCGCCGATCAGGCAAAGGCGCTCTCCAAGGAGCAGTCCGTCACGGAGGAACCGATTGTAATCGGCGAGGTCACGGTCATTCCCGTCTTCAAGCTCTCCTGCGGCTTTACGGGCGGCGGCTCCGATCTCGCGCAGAAGAAAAAAGCCGACGGCATCATGGCAGGTGCCGGTGTGAAAATCACCAAAACGCCGCTGTCCTTCCTCGCCGTGTGCGGCAAGGAAGTGCAGATTCTCCATGTCGCGGAGGAGGAAGCAAAATCCAAGGGATTGCTCAACGCCCTTCTGCCCCTCGTCGCACAACTGAAAGAAAAAGCCAAAAAAGCAGCGCCGGAAGAATCCGACGCCGCCGAATAAACGGAAAACTATTGTAGGGCGGGGACATGTCCCCTAAGACCGCAAAGCGGCAAGCAGTAGGCATGAACGAATTTGTGCGCAATTGGTAGTTCCACACGCGGGCGGATGATATCCGCCCCTACTAGTTTGTAACAATTAAAAGTTGTGTATCAGCCTCTGTAGTAGGC
>JBJDYD010000165.1:0-5672 GCA_051867015.1 Faecousia sp.
TCGTGCCCTACGAAGTGGAATGCACCCTTGCCGTAGGGCTTGGCGACTCGGCGCGTCGGTGCAGGAACTGCCAAATTCGCACAAGCTCGTTCGTCTGTACCGTCAGCCGCTAACGCGGACGGCACGCCGAGTCGTCGTGCCCTACGTTCTGCTAATGAAGCTGTTTTATAGAGTTTTAGATTTAACAGCATACGAATAGAAACGCCCTTCCGGGGCCTCTCTTTGGGAAGAAGAGACGGGGAAGGGCGTTTTTGACTGATAAGGGGAACTGCTTACTGCGGTGGGAAGCTCTCGAAACGGGAGCTTCGGCAGGTGCCGGATCAGCCGAGGTTGGAGAGGAGGCACATGATGCCGCAGACGATGAGGACGACGGAGGAGATGCCGTGACCGAGGAGGGCGGGGTTGAACATCTCGACCTTGACACCGCCGTTTTTCTCCTGCTTCTTCATATCCACCGTGCCCAGCACGAAGGAGAGGATCAGCAGGACGGCGGAGATGATGCCCAGCAAGATCGAATGATTGGAATAGTGCACCAGCGTGGTGACGATCCCGCCGACAGCGGAAAGTAACGATAACATACCCATAAAAAACATCCTTTCTGATTTTGTCTTTTCTGCCTGCCGCATTTTGCCCGGGGAAAACGCGGAAAAAGCGAGTTTATGTATGGGCGTCGAAAGCGGCACCCAAACGGCGGTACCTGCGGGAGAGTCCTCCTTCCTCCGTCTCTCTGATGATGGTGCTGCGCCCGTCTCTCTCCGGCGAATCACCGGCAGGTACAGCGCCGCGACCTCCTACGATCCTCTGCTTTGCAGGCAATCATCTCTTTTCCGAAAATTTTTCATGGGACGCGGGAGAACTGCGAGGCGCTCCGCCCCCTTCCCTCAGGCACCCGCCGCACTCGTTGTGACATAAGTCCCGAACGGAGACGGGGAAAAGGAAAAACCCTAAGACGATGCAAATCGGTCTCAGGGAATGATTCCATGGATCGTTTGACAGGCAAAACCGATGAAAACATGCCTTGCTATCGGCTTTCAACGCCATACGAGGATTCGGCAAAAGCCGTTTTTCCTAATATCTCTGCATTTTCGAGCTTTGAACCGGATTTGCTCCAACCGTTTCCACAAAAATAGATGCCTTTTTTCAATGCACTGCTGCATTTCCTGCGCCTACAAGCATTGCAAGCTCATTATACTGCATCCTTGCGGAAATGTCCATAGTTGTTATATGCTGCTATGCCAAACTTTTAAAAAAGCTCCCTCGGCGGATTGCGGGCACACCGACTCGGCTGCGCAGCCGTCTGCGAAGCGGCAGACAGTGCAAGCAAACGGGTTTGTGCGCAGCCGGTAGTTCCTGCCCCGGCACGCCGGGGTCGTTAGCGCAGAGGTTTTCGAGGAACGAGCCTTACGGATGCGGCATGCGCCTTGCGGGTGTGCGCCCTACGGGTAGCGGCGAACCAATGGTCAGGCGCTGCCCGATTTATTTCTTAGGCTGGCAGGAGCCGCTCATTGGGCATTGCGCGCAGCCGCATCCGCAGGAGGATTTCCCCTTTTTCTTGTTTTTCACCATGCTGACGATAATCGCCGTAACAATGGCAATCAAGACCGCGCAGATTATGATCGTTGCAATATTTTCCGAAAGCCAAGCAAGCATATTTTTCCCTCCTGTTTTGCCGGTTTATTTCATCACCTTAACGCCTTCGGTCAGCTTTGCCGCCTCGTGATAGCGCTTGAAGAACAGCATATACACCATCACCGCAAGCACGGCGACCGCCGCGATCAGCCCGATGATATGCAGGCTTCCGGTGAACGCCGAGCCAAACTGATAGATCATCAGGGAGATTGCATAGGCAAACACGCACTGATAGCCGATGGCGAACCAAGTCCATTTGGCGGAGTTCATCTCGCGTTTGATCGCGCCGATTGCCGCGAAGCAGGGAGCGCAAAGCAGGTTGAATACCAAGAAGGAATAGGCGGCAAGCTGCGTCATGCCCTCGAAGTCCAGCACGCCGAACACGCCGACAACCTCCTCCTTCGCGACCAGACCCATGATGGTAGCCACCGTCGCCTTGATGTTGCCGAAGCCGAGCGGCGCGAAGATCCGGCACAGGGCGCTGCCGATCATGCCGAGGACGCTGTTTTCCAGCTCCATTTCGGTGCTGAAGGTAAACGCGCCGTCCACTCTTCCGAAGCAGGAGCCTGCCCAAATGAGGAGGGAGGAGAGGAGGATGATCGTTCCCGCTTTTTTGATGAACGACCATGCACGCTCCCACATGGAGCGCAGGACATTGCCGACCGTCGGCCAGTGGTAGGCGGGCAGCTCCATAACAAAGGGCGCGGGATCGCCTGCAAACATTTTGGTTTTCTTCAGCATAATACCGGAGATAATGATCGCGGCAATGCCGATGAAATAGGCGCCGGGCGCAACCCACCATGCGCCGCCGAACAGGGCGGAGGCGATCAAGGCAATGATCGGGAGCTTTGCGCCGCAGGGGATAAAGGTCGTTGTCATAATCGTCATGCGGCGGTCACGCTCGTTTTCAATGGTGCGCGACGCCATGATCCCCGGCACGCCGCAGCCGGTGCCGATGAGCATCGGGATAAAGGATTTGCCCGAAAGACCGAATTTGCGGAAAACACGGTCAAGCACGAAGGCGATTCGCGCCATGTAGCCGCAGGATTCCAGGAACGCCAGCAGAATAAACAGCACAAGCATCTGCGGCACAAAGCCGAGAACCGCACCGACGCCGCCGATGATGCCGTCGATCAGCAGACCGGTCAGCCATTCGGGGCTGTTTGCGGCGGCAAGACCTTTCTCCGCAAGCACGGGAATGCCCGGCACCCACACGCCGTAATCGGACGGATCGGGCACGCCCTCGGCCCCCTCCCCGAGCGCCGCGTCATAAATCGCGGAAACAGCAAAGCCTTCCTCCGCCAAGGAGTCGGCATAGGAGCCGTAAGCTTCCTCAAAGGCGCCGAAATCCTCGTCGGCAATCGCGGACTGAATATCCTCCGCGCCGATTACGCCCGCTTCGGCAGCCGCGTCTACGAGGGATACCATTTCGTCCGTCCAGACGTTCTCGGCTGCGTATTCGGTCATGGCGTCGTCATAGGCGGAGGAACCGATTCCCAACAGATGCCAGCCGTCTCCGAACACGCCGTCGTTTGCCCAGTCCGTCGCGAAGGTGCCGACGGTGGAGACCGCGATATAGTAAACCAAGAACATCACAAGCGCGAAGATCGGGAGCGCGGCAAACCGGTTGGTCACGACCCTGTCGATCTTATCGGAGGTGGAGAGCTTTCCGGCGGACTTCTTCTTGTAGCAGCCCTTGATGATCTGACCGATATAAATATAGCGCTCGTTGGTGATGATGGATTCCGCGTCATCCTCCAGCGCATCTTCTACCGCCTTGATATCGGCTTCAATATGCTCCAAGACCGCCTTGTCAAGCTTGATTTGCTCCAGCACCTTATCGTCGCGCTCAAAGATCTTGATGGAATACCAGCGCTGCTGCTCTTCGGGCATGTTATGTACCGCCGCTTCCTCGATATGCGCCAGCGCATGCTCCACCGTACCCGAGAAGGTGTGCATCGGAACGGTTTTGCCGTTCTGCGCCGCATGGATCGCCGCCTCCGCCGCTTCCATGATGCCGGTGCCTTTCAGCGCCGAGATTTCAACCACTTTGCACCCAAGCGCGCGAGACAGCTCTGCGGTGTGAATCTTGTCTCCGTTTTTCTGCACCACATCCATCATGTTGATGGCGACGACAACGGGAATGCCAAGCTCAGTCAGCTGCGTGGTCAGATACAGGTTTCTTTCAAGGTTGGTGCCGTCGATGATGTTCAAGATCGCGTCGGGACGCTCGTTGATCAGATAGTTTCTCGCCACCACCTCCTCCGGTGTGTAGGGAGAAAGAGAATAGATACCGGGAAGGTCTGTGATCACAACATCATTGTGCTTTTTCAGCTTGCCTTCCTTTTTTTCGACCGTAACGCCCGGCCAGTTTCCGACAAACCGGTTGGAGCCGGTCAGTGCGTTGAACAGGGTCGTCTTGCCGCTGTTCGGGTTTCCCGCAAGGGCAATGCGCAGATCCATATGTCATTTCCTCACTTTCTTAGTTAGCTAATGCTAACCGATGCTTCAAAAAATACGGGGACACGCTTCCCCCTGCGAACCATTGTTTTTACGCAATTTCAATCATTTCCGCGTCTGCCTTGCGAAGGGAAAGCTCGTAGCCGCGGACGGTGACCTCAATCGGATCGCCCAACGGCGCGACCTTGCGGATATACACCTCCACACCCTTGGTCAGTCCCATGTCCATCATGCGGCGCTTGACCGCGCCTTCGCCGTGAAGCTTGACGACCCTAACCGTATCGCCGACATTTGCCTGTTTCAGCGTTTTCATGCCTGTGCTCCTCCTTGAAACATATTTGAATGGCAGAAAATCAGATCATAATTTTCTGTGCCATTTCCTTACTGATTGCAATGCGGGATTCCTTGACATTGACAATAACATTGCCCCCGATGGTGTTGATCACCGTGACGGCTCCGCCCACGATGAAACCGAGATTCTCAAGATGTGCCTTGACTTCCTGCTTGCCTCCGATTTTTTGAATGATATTTTCTTCTCCGACTTCTGCAAGTGTAAGCGGCATCATATCGCATCCCTTCTTTAAACCGAATTTTGAATTAGTGCATACTAACCGAATATCCAAAATATTGGTTAGCGCCCGCTAACTGCAAATGATTATATACACACAGTCTTCATTTGTCAACCGTTTTTTTCACTTTTTTGCCGCTCACTTTGATTTACGCGCAGAGCAGGGAAGCCTCATAACCAATCCCCCCTAATGCAGTTTCTATCCTACATTAGGGGGGATGCTTATGCTCTGTATTTTACAGGGTCAGTCTGCGGATGAAAGATACTCTTATATCAAGCACGGATCAGCCGAGGTACGCAGCAGCGGCGTCGCCGTACTTGATCATGCTCCCGAGCAGCGCTCTTGTGATATCGGAGGCTGTGCTTCTGCCGAGGATGTCGGCGATATAGCTTTCCACGCTCCAGGTCTGCACCTGCGAGACAAGTTCATCGTTCTCGTCATAGATGCCGATGGTAATATTGGAACGCATTCTCTTTGCGCCGACATCATCATAGACGCACTTATAAATTGTACCGCTCTGCTGTACGGGTGTGCCGGTAAAGACGACTTCGCCGGTTGCTGCATCCGTTACCTTGTAGGTCAGCTTGCTGACATCACCGGTGTAATTCGCGGTATTGAACAGCATGTTCAGCGTAACCTTGGACCGCAGCGTGACAGACGGGGTAACAACGGTGATCGTACCGGTGCCGGTCTTGCTCATGGTGTTTGCAATCGTGGGAACCTCCTGCGTGCCATATGCAAGCTCTTCTGCCGTGAGATCCCCATTGACCAAATGCTCTGTATCGTAGCCGAAGTACTGCTGTGCTGCTGCACCGTAATTCAGCATATCAACCGCCAGCGTCTTTGCCGCTGCGGTGGCGGTGGATTTACGGAGCGTTGTCTTAATCTGGTCGGCAACACTTGCGGTCATAGAAATGCCGACATACTGCGTTCCGTCCGCGGCCTCCGCGTGGATGGTGGCGGTGAAGCTGTCGCCCATGTTCTTTGCGGCAAGACCGGCAAATTCCACTCTGT
>JBJDYD010000166.1:0-5667 GCA_051867015.1 Faecousia sp.
CCGGTCGTCAGCCCCTCCCTGCGACCCACACTTTGTAGTGATGACTCAAAAAATTCGGGGAGTAAAAAGCCTCCGATGTGTCATTTTTTGTGAAATCTTCTGTAGGGCGGGGACATGTCCCCGCTGGTGCAGGAACTACCGACTGCGTACATGCTTGCTTGTTTGTGCCGTCTGCCGCTTCGCGGACGGCGGGGACATACAGGGGCGGTTGCGGAGGATGGGCTGTGATTTGTTGAAAAAAGTGCCTGCACGAGATTGCCACGGCGCAAGCGCCTCGCAATGACAGGTGAGGGTAGCCTTTTTGTCATTGCGAGGAGCGCAGCGACGTGGCAATCTTATGTCAGAGTAGGGCGGGGACATGTCCCCGCCCTACGGGGGCGGTTGCGGAGGATGGAGTGTGATACGTTGAATAAAGTGCCAGCACGAGATTGCCACGGCGCAAGCGCCTCGCAATGACAGGTGAGGGTTGCCTTTTTGTCATTGCGAGGAGCGTAGCGACGTGGCAATCTTGTGTAGGAACTACCAACTGCGTACAAACTCGTTCATGCATACCGTCTGCCGCTTCGTGGACGGCGGGGACATGTCCCCGCCCTACGGAGGAGGTTGCGGAGGATGGGGTGTGATTCGTTGAACGAAGTGCCAGCATGAGATTGCCACGGCGCAAGCGCCTCGCAATGACAGGTGAGGGTAGCCTTTTTGTCATTGCGAGGAGTGTAGTGACGTGGCAATCTTGTGTAGGAACTACTGTGTGCATACAAGTTTGTTTGTCGGTACTGTCTGCCGTTTCGCGGAACGGCGGGGACATGTCCCCGCCCTACGGGGGCGGTTGCGGAGGATGGAGTGTGATTCGTTGAATAAAGTGCCTATATGAGATTGCCACGGCGCAAGCGCCTCGCAATGACAATGGGGGAAGTTTTTTGTAATTGTTATGAAACTCTCTGTAGGGCGGGGACATGTCCCCGCCGGTGCAGGAACTACCAATTGCGTACAAACTCGTTCATGCCTACTGTCTGCCGTTTCGCGGAACGGCGGGGACATGTCCCCGCCCTACAGGGGCGAAACGAAAAGAAATCCCCTCGTCGTTTTTGGCGACGAGGGGATATTATGAGCATTATTCGTAATTGCCGTAGACCCATGCGTTGGGGAGGAGGCGGGATTCGATGTTGGTGTTGCTGCATTTGGTGACGTACTCGCCGTTGTACCACATGACTGCGCTGGTGCCGCCGTCGAGGTTCATGGCGGTGTAGCCCTTGTGGCGCTTGAGAATGTTGGCGCATTCTTCCACGTCTGTGCCGATGGAGCGGCCGGGCTGTCTGCCTTCAATGACGAGCATGAGAATCTCGCCCTTTTCGGACTGACCGATGGCTGCGCGGGGATTGATGCCGCTCCAGTTATAGAAGCCGCCGACGACCAATTCGCCGTCAACAATCAGCGCAGGGGAGAATTCTACCGCGTCGGTCACATCGGAGGCGACATCTTCAAACGAGTCAATGATATACATTTTATTATCCTGCGTCAGCTCAATGCGCTTATAGCCGGCTTCCGTGTAATGGACACCGTAAGATTGCCCTTCACACATGGCGTAGCCCGCGATAATACCGCCGCTGCCGTTGCCGCCCGGGTCATAGAAGCCGCTGCCTGCCATACCAAGGATGCCGTTATTTCCCTCTACGAGATCCTCTAAGGGCTGCCCGTAGGAGCCAATGCCTTCCGACGGACCGCAGCGGAGCTGGGCGGGGTCTTTTGCGATGGCAAGCACGCCCTGATAGCCGTTGCCTGCCTTGCTGCCCGCGACACGGACAAGCAGAATTTGATTCTCCGCGTCAATGGCAAGGACTTGTTCACCCATCGTGGTGTAGATGCTCGTGCCCTCGTCGTAGATTCCGGCTTCGTTGATATAAATATGATCCCAACCGTTGGCGAGCGTTTCAGGATGCGTGTCCAAATACTCTTCAAACGAGGTGCGGTTCAGCTCCCAAAATAGCTCGTAGAAGCGATCTTCGGCGGTATCCGGATCGAGCGGCTCCGTTTCGGAGGAGGGCTCGGTGGGAGCATCGGGGTCAGTTGGCTGGGTCGGCGCGGGGCGGTCGCTGTTCTCACCAACCTGCTTTTGACTGAGAAGCTCACGCTGTAGCCGAACCTTATCTACCATATATTCCGGCAGGAAAGCGCTGGCAAGCCACTGATGCGTCATGGTGGATAGCGCCGTGTCAATATACATCTCACGCAAATTCTTGATCGAGGGGATGTCCGTAAATACAACAAAGCAATACAACGCTTCAAAAAACAGCACGATGCATAAGAGGATCGTGATGACGCGCAGCTTGCGGTTTTTCTTCTTTTTCTTTTTGGACTTTTTGGGCTGCTTCGCCTCGACATATTCCTCAGGCAAGGCGTCCGCTGTGTCGTCATATACCCGCGAGCGTCTGCGCTCGGAAGAAGTGGAATCAAAATCTTTGATGAAGCATCGCCTCCTTTGAAATCAATCGGGCTTTATCATATCACACTTGCGAGCTTCTGTAAACATAAAAAACTGACATATTTGTTAACAATTTGTATCCTGCGAGGAGCGGACGCTATTCTTTGCCGACGGGTGTTTTCTCTTGACGCATATCGTCGATGGTTGCCTCGACCGTGTGCGGGATGGGCTTCCATTCGACTTTGGTAACGAGGGCGATCAGCATGGAGATGCGCCCGATGATGTCGAAGATCGGGAAGGTCAGGCAGAACCAGACCTTTTTATACCACGGCATGGGCTTGATATGCTTTCGCTCGGCGATGGAGACATAGATCGAGGTGACGATATCGGAGAGATAGCCCTTGCCGACGCCGTAGAGCCATGTCAGCACCGCGCCGCCGAAGAACCCGAAGGTCTGCGTGGTCAGCAGCCAGACGAACAAACTGATTGCCAGCTTGGCGATTTTGACAAAAGAACTGTAAAGGGAATGGGGGAAGACAATTGTCAGCATATCGTATGCCATAAAGGAATCTGCGACATTGCCCGCTGTAAAGACGCGCCGGAACAGTCTGCCGCCGACCTTGCGCATGACCTGCAAGTGACCCTTGGACCAGCGGATGCGCTGACGGAAGGCGATACGCAGGGAGGTCGGCTGCTCGTCATAGAATTCTGCCGCATTACAATAGGAAACCGGACAACCCATGACGACCGCCTCGGCGCATAGCTCGCGATCCTCGGTCAGCGTCACATAATTCCAGCCGTTTTTGAGCAGGGAGGAGGCGACCAAAAGTCCCGTGCCCTGAATTCTCGTGGCAAGTCCCAGCAGGGAGCGGGCGCGATGCTCGGTGCGGATGGTGCGCATCCAGTGCATTGCATAAGAATGGGCGATCCAGTTGTCGTCAATGTTTTTTGTGTTGCGGTAAGAGGTGACAATGCGCTCACCTGCATCAAAGGCTTCGTTCATGCGGGAAATATAGTCCTGCTTGAGAAGGTTGTCCGCGTCAAAGATAAAATATGCTTCAAAGGATTCGATACCGTAGTCTCTGCGAATTTGTTCAAATAAAAATTGCAGCGCATAGCCCTTGGTGCGGTGCTCCGTATCAAAGCGCTCGTAACACACCGCCCCGTGCGCGCGGGCGACGCTTGCCGTTTTGTCCGTGCAGTTGTCCGCGACAACGAACGGTGTGACCAGTTCCGTTGGATAATCTTGCCGCCGGATGCTGTCCAGCAGATTGCCGATCATTTTCTCCTCGTTGCGCGCGGCGATGACAACAGCATATTTGTGCTGCCGCTTGGCCTTCGGGAAAACACGCGTGGCAAACAGACCGACGACGACATATGCCGAACGGTAGGAATAGAACGCGGCAATCAAGGAACCGATGGCGGAGACGATGGCGAGCAGGAGAGTTGCAGTTTGCATAGGAACTCCTTTTTCCGAAAGTTCGGAGATGGAGGACAAGCCCCCATCTCCGAAAAGGGAATCAATGATTAGTCTTTGTACAGCTCAACCAGCTTGAGCAGATGCTCGTAGCGCTCCTTCGCGGCTGCCTCGTTGCGGGCGAACAATTCGTCTGCACGCTCCGGGAACTCGCGGGTCAGGCGGCTGTAACGGGCTTCGTTCATCAGGAACTCCTGATAGCCGTCCTTCGGTGCCTTGGAGTCGAGGGTGAACTTGCCGGTCTCCTTGGAAGGATCGAAGCGGAACATATTCCAGTAACCGCACTCGACAGCCTTCTTCATCTCGTCCTGGCAGTGCATCATGCCGCCCTTGATGGAGTGCATTTCGCAGGGTGCGTAGCCGATGATGAGGGACGGACCATGGTAAGCTTCCGCCTCGGCAATCGCCTTGATGGTCTGGGCGGGGTTGGCACCCATGGCGACCTGCGCGACGTAGATGTAGCCGTAGGACATTGCGATCTCGGCAAGGCTCTTCTTCTTGACCTCCTTGCCGGCTGCCGCGAACTGCGCGACCTGACCGATGTTGGAAGCCTTGGACGCCTGTCCGCCGGTGTTGGAATAGACCTCGGTATCGAAGACGAAGATGTTGACATCCTCGTTCTGTGCGAGAACATGATCCACGCCGCCGAAGCCGATATCGTATGCCCAGCCGTCGCCGCCGAAGATCCAAACGGACTTCTTGGCGAGGTATTCCTTCTTGTCGAGGATCTCCTTGACATCGTCGCAGCAGACGTTGGCTTCGAGGTTGGCAATCAGAGCGGCGGTAGCAGCCTTGTTGGCTTCGCCGTCATTCATCGTGTCAAGATACTGCTTGCAGATGGCTCTGCGCTCGTCGCTCTCGGTGCGCTCCATGAGAGCGGAAATCTTTGCGGCAAGGCTCTCGCGGATGACCTTCTGCGCGGTGTACATGCCGTAGCCGTGCTCCGCGTTATCCTCGAACAGGGAGTTCGACCACGCGGGGCCGTGACCGTTCTTGTCGGTGCAGTAGGGGCTGGTTGCGCCGGGACCGCCCCAGATGGACGAGCAGCCGGTGGCGTTGGAGATGTACATGCGGTCGCCGAAGAGCTGGGTGATGAGGCGTGCATAGGAGGTTTCCGCACAGCCTGCGCAGGAGCCGGAGAACTCAAGCATCGGCTGCTTGAACTGGCTGCCCTTCACGGTGAGATCTTCGACCTCGGGCTTGCGTGCGACCTTGGAGACCATGTAGTTGAAGACATCCTGCTGCGCCAGCTGGCTCTCCTGCGGGACCATCGAGATCGCCTTGGTCGGGCAGACGCCGACGCAGACGCCGCAGCCCATGCAGTCCAGCGGGGAGACAGCCATGGTGTACTTGTAAACGCCCTTGCCCTTGCCTGCCTTGACGTCGCGAATCTTTGCATTCTCGGGAGCGGCGGCAGCCTCTTCCTCGGTGAGCATGAAGGGACGGATGGTGGCGTGCGGGCAGACAAATGCGCAGTTGTTGCACTGGATGCACTTGTCGGCATCCCACTCGGGAACGGTGACGGCGACGCCGCGCTTCTCGTAAGCGGAGGCACCCAGTTCAAACTGACCGTCCACATGGTCGACGAAGGTGGAGACAGGCAGGGAATCGCCGTCCATCTTGTCGATGGGCAGGAGGATCTCCTTGACCATCTTGACCAGCTCGGGCTTGCCCTCGAGAACGGTCTCGTCCGCTGCGTCAACAGCGTCCGCCCACGAAGCGGGAACGTCGATCTTGACATAGGCGGTCGCGCCGGCGTCGATGGCGTTCC
>JBJDYD010000167.1:0-5623 GCA_051867015.1 Faecousia sp.
GGGCGGCTTCGGGACTTTCACCCGTTAGAGTATGCGCCCGCCGGGCGCACCGCAAGAAAACGGACGGCTGGTCGCCGCCCGTTTTATTCTCTTAGCGGAAGCGCTCGAAGAATTTTTTGCGTTTGGGCTGGTTGCCCTCGGTGCAGTCTTCGAATTTTTTGAGCAGCTCCTTTTGCTCCTTGGTGAGCTTCGTCGGCGTTTCCACGACCACGGTGACGAATTCATCGCCGCGTCCCTTGCCGTTTACAAAGGGGATGCCCTTTCCCCTCAGGCGGAAGGTCGTGCCGGTCTGCGTGCCCTCTTCAATCGTATAGCGCACCTTGCCCTCCAGCGTCGGCACCTCAAGCTCCGCGCCGCAGGCTGCCTGCGTGAACGAGATCGGCATCTCGCAATAGATGCTCTGTCCCTGCCGCGTGAAGACGGGATGGCGTTTGACGCTGACCGTGACCATCAGGTCGCCGCTGGGCCCGCCGTTTGCGCCGGTGCAGCCCTCGCCGCGCACGCGGAGGGTCTGCCCGTCGTCGATGCCGGCGGGAACACGCACCTTCGTCTTGAAGCTGCGGCGCACCTTACCCTTGCCCTTACAGCGCTCGCAGGGTGTGCGGATGATTTTGCCGGTGCCGCGGCATTCGGGGCAGACGCTGTCGGATTGCATGGTCATGCCCATGAAGCTCTGCTGCGTGCGCACCATACCGCGTCCGTTGCAGCGTGTGCAGGTCTCGGCTTTCGTGCCCGGCGCTGCGCCCGTGCCGTTGCAGCGGTCGCAATCCTCAATACGGGGAGCGGAGATCTCCTTCTCCGTGCCGAAGGCTGCCTCCTCAAAGGTGATCTCCACACGCGCGCTGATGTCCTCGCCGCGCGTGGGCGAATTCGCGGTTCTGCGGGAGGTTCTCGCGCCGCCGCCGAAGAAGCTGCCGAAAAGATCGCCTAAGTCGCCGAAATCGCCGAAGCCGCCGAAGGGATTACCGCCCGCAGCGCCAGCATTGAAGTTCGGGTCTACGCCCGCAAAGCCGAATTGGTCATAGCGCGCGCGTTTATCGGGGTCGGACAGCACCTCGTTCGCCTCATTGATCTCCTTAAAGCGCTCCTCCGCGCCCGGCTCATGGTTGACATCGGGATGGTATTGCGCCGCAAGCTTGCGGTAAGCGCGTTTGATATCGGCGTCGGAGGCGTCCTTCGCCACACCGAGCACCTCGTAATAGTCTCTTTTATTCTCGTTTGCCATACGTTCACCCTCTTTTGGGGATAGAAATTTGTTAAGTAACAGTGAATGGTGAATGGTGAAAAGTGAACAGGTGGTTCGTCGTTCCGACCTTTCCCGTTTCTTGCAATTCGGTGCGCGATCACGGTTCCTGCATGAGATTGCCACGTCGCTGCGCTCCTCGCAATGACACAGAGGGGAAGCTGTACGGAGTCGGCAGTTCCTGCACGGGATTGCCGCACCCAGTGTGCGCACTGGGTTCGCAATGACATGGTAGGGTAGCATACTCGCTTTTTTCATCCGCGCGGAGCGCTCCGACACTATTCTCTATTCACTATTCTCTATTCACTATTCACTGAAATACATACTGCCTGCACGCGGGCGGCTGATAGCCGCCCCTACGGAAGGATTGCGGCTTTTTACGGCTTTAGCGGGCGGAGGGTGCTCCGCCCGCTTTGGGTTTTTTAGTCGTTGACTTCCTCGAAGTCCGCGTCGACCACGCCGTCGTCATTGCCGCCGTTCGGGGCTGCGCCGCCGGTCGGGTTCCCGCCGCCCTGCGCTGCACCGCTCTGCTGATACAGCTTCTCGGACACCGCGTAGAACGCCTTCTGCACCGCGTCGGTCGCTGCCTTGATGGCTGCCACGTCGTTGCCCTTATTCTTGGTCTTCAGATCCTCAACCGCGGCTTCGATGCTCGCCTTATCGCTTGCGTCGATCTTATCGCCCATCTCGTTCAGGGTCTTTTCCGTCTGGTAGATCACCTGATCGGCTGCGTTGTGGGTATCGACCTCTTCCTTGCGCGCCTTATCCTCGGCGGCATACTGCTCGGCTTCCTTCACCGCCTTGTCGATATCCTCCTTGGACAGGTTGGAGGAAGCGGTGATGGTGATGTTCTGCTCCTTGCCGGTGCCGAGATCCTTTGCCGAGACATTGACGATGCCGTTGGCATCGATATCGAAGCTGACCTCGATCTGGGGCACGCCTCTGGGGGCGGGAGCGATGCCCGTGAGCTGGAACTTGCCCAGAGTCTTATTATAAGCCGCCATCTCGCGCTCGCCCTGCAGGACGTGGATCTCCACGGAGGTCTGACCGTCCGCTGCGGTGGAGAAGATTTGGCTCTTCTTGGTCGGGATAGTGGTGTTGCGGTCAATCAGACGGGTGAACACGCCGCCCATCGTCTCCAAACCCAGCGACAGCGGGGTGACATCGAGCAGGAGCAGACCCTTAACGTCGCCGCCGAGGACGCCGCCCTGAATTGCCGCGCCGACCGCGACGCACTCGTCGGGGTTGATGCCCTTGAAGCCGTCCTTGCCGGTGATGGTCTTGACCGCGTCCTGCACGGCGGGGATTCTCGAGGAGCCGCCGACGAGGAGCACCTTGCTCAGGTCGCTTGCCTTGATGCCCGCGTCCGCCATCGCCTGACGGACGGGTGTCATGGTCGCGTCGACCAGATGCGCGGTCAGCTCATTGAACTTCGCGCGGGTCAGGGTCACGTCGAGGTGCTTCGGGCCTGTGGCATCCGCGGTGATATACGGCAGGTTGATGGTGGAGCTGGTCACGCCGGACAGCTCGATCTTTGCCTTCTCCGCCGCTTCCTTCAGGCGCTGCATGGCGACCTTATCGTTCGACAGGTCGATGCCCTCCGCTTTCTTGAACTCCGCGACGAGGTAATCCATAATGCACTTATCGAAATCGTCGCCGCCGAGGTGGGTGTTGCCGTTGGTGGCAAGGACTTCCACCACGCCGTCGCCGATGTCGAGGATGGAGACGTCGAAGGTGCCGCCGCCGAGGTCATAGACCATGATCTTCTGCTCGGCTTCCTTATCCACACCGTAAGCCAGCGCGGCTGCGGTCGGCTCGTTGATGATACGCTTTACCTCAAGGCCCGCGATCTTGCCGGCATCCTTGGTTGCCTGACGCTGGGCGTCGTTGAAGTACGCGGGGACCGTGATGACCGCCTCGGTGATCGTCTGACCCAAGAACGCCTCGGCATCCGCCTTCAGCTTGCGCAGGATCATTGCGGAAATCTCCTGCGGGGTGTATTTCTTGCCGTCAATATCTACCTTGTAATCGGTGCCCATATGGCGCTTGATGGATGCGACGGTGCGGTCGGCATTCGTGACCGCCTGACGCTTTGCGACCTGTCCGACCATGCGCTCGCCGGTCTTGGAGAACGCAACGACGGACGGGGTGGTGCGGTTGCCCTCGGCATTCGCAATGACAACAGGCTCGCCGCCTTCCATAACGGCGACGCAAGAGTTGGTTGTACCAAGATCAATACCAATGATTTTTCCCATGATGAAATCCTCCTATATCAAAAGATAATATTTTACAAATGTTTGTTTTGGCTGTTTGCTGTCAATCCGTGTCATTGCGAGCCGAGGAACGAGGCGTGGCAATCTCCGGTTGTAGGTTTGTACGCAACCGGTGCTTCCTGCACGAGATTGCCGCGTCGCTGCGCTCCTCGCAATGACAAAATCGGAGCGTTTGCCGTTAGTTGGCGACTTTGACCATTGCGAAGCGGATAACCTTTTCGCCCATGGTGAAGCCGGTTTGGAAGACCTCCGCAATGACGTTTTCGCCGAGGCTCTCGTCCTCAATGTGCATGACCGCGTTATGCCGCTGCGGGTCAAACGCTTCGCCCGCTGCGCCAAAGGCGGTGATGCCGATGCCGTTCAGAATTTTGACCAGCTCATTCATCGTCATCTCAACGCCTTTTTTATACGCCTCGTCCGCCGTCTCGTTATTGAGGGCGCGCGCTAAGTTATCGTATACGGAGAGGAACTTCTTTGCGGTGTCGGCAACGGCGTCCTGATAGATGCCGTCCTTCTCCCGCTGCGTGCGCTTGCGGAAGTTATCATATTCCGCCGCCAAACGCAGATACTGTTCATGCTCCTTTGCCTGCGCCTCCTTCGCCTTTTCCAGCTCGGTCGGCTCGGCTTTTTTCTTTTTCTCTGCCTTTTCCGCCTTCTCGGACTTCTCAGGCGCGTTTTCCTGTCGGTCCGTCTGCGCGGCAGGCTCGGTATGTTCCGCGGCTTCCTCTACGGTGGGTTCTGTCTTTTCCTCCGTTTCGGGCTGCTTTTCTTCTTTCGTCTTAGACAATCTTTATTCCTCCTTCTTCGCCTCGGGCAGCTCGGACTTTCCGAACATCCGTCCCAGCCCCTCGGCAAAGTAGCTTAATCTCGCGGTAATCTGCGCGTAATCCATACGCTGCGGCCCGACCACGCCGATCATGCCCTGCATCCCGTCGCCGATGTCGAAGCGCGTCATCACCACGGAGGTATCCTTCAGCTCCTGCGCGACATTCTCCGGGCCGACCAGAATCTGAACGGGACTGTTGTCATTCAGCTTGGCGGGCAGATTGGAGATCGTCTCCTCGTCCAGCGCGCCAAGCACCTCCTGCGCCTTCGCAAGGTCTTGGTACTCAGGCTGACCCAGCAGGCGGTTCTGACCCGTCACATAAACCTCGCCCCGGCGGCAATCCTCCAACAGGTGCGTCGTGAAATCGACGATAATCGGCACCAGCCCCGACGCCGCACCCGCGCTTCTGCTCACGCGATCCAAGGTCTCCGGCGTGAACTGCTCCACGGGAAGCTCCGTCAGACTCGCGTTCAGCACTGCGGAGAGGAGCTTTAAGTCCTGCTCCGTCACGCTCAGCGGCAGCTTGATGAGCTTATTGCGCACCGTTTCGTCCGTCATCATCACGACTAAGATGAAGCTGCCCCGGTCAGCGGGCAGAATCTCAAAGCGCCGCACCATCACGCTCTGCGTATGGGCGGTCATGGCGTAGGCGGGGAGATTCGTGAGCTGGGAGACAAGCTTTCCGACCTTGCTCATCGCCTTGTCGAATTCCTGCATCCGCAGCTCCATGGCCTGATTGATCGACTGCGTCTCGTCTACCGACAGGCGGTAGTCCTGCATCAGGCGGTCAATGTAAAACCGATATCCCGCAGGGCTGGGCACGCGCCCCGCAGAGGTGTGCGGCTGCTCCAAAAAGCCCATGCTCGTCAGCTCCGCCATCTCGTTGCGGATCGTCGCGGAGGAGAAGTCCATGTCCGGCAGCGCGGCAATGGTCTTTGACCCCACCGGCTCGGCACTGCGGATATAAAGATCGACAATCGCTTTCAGGATCTTCTGTTTTCGCTCGGACAGCTCCATCCCTTTGACCTCCCTGCGTTTGATTTCTTAGCACTCCGTCTTCCTGAGTGCTAAGCTAACTATACAACCCGAAATTTGGTTTGTCAATAGCCGAAATGAAATATTTTGTGAATTATTTGTGACAGGCGCCTCCGTTTTGCGTAGGGGCGGCTATCAGCCGCCCGCGTGCAGGAAGTAGCAGCTTCGTACAAATTTGTTTGTCTGTACCGGCGGGCGGATAATATCCGCCCCTACTAGCCTGTAACGCTTAAAACTGTAGGCAGC
>JBJDYD010000168.1:0-5594 GCA_051867015.1 Faecousia sp.
GGCTCGTATTTTAGATTAACTGCCTACTACAGAGGCTGATACACAACTTTTAACTATTACAAACTACTACGAGAAAATCGGAGTTCACGCCGTAGGGGCGGCTATCAGCCAAAGGGTGCAGGAACTGCCGACTGCGTACGAACTCTCCCTCTATGTCATTGCGAACCCAGTGCGCACACTGGGTGTGGCAATCTCATGCAGGAACCACCGTCCGCGAACACGGAAGAGAAAGGATTGCCACGGGCGCAGGCGCCCTCGCAATGACAAAGAGGGCAGCCAATCCACATTTTTAAATCGTGCGGAGCACACCACAGTCATTCACTCTTAGTCCTTAGCCCTTAGTCCAAAAGGCTTTCCACAGGCGCGTCAGGGATGCCGGTTGCTGCGGCTTCCCACAGACCGCCACCTATTCACTATTCACCATTCACGATTCACTGCCAACCGGGGGTATCCCGCAAACGGCTGATTCCCTGTTATGCTTTCGGTAAACAGCGGAAAGGAGCTTTTGGGCGGTGATCGACTGGAATGTGATTAAAACCGAATATATCACGACCGACACCGGCTATCGGAAGCTTGCGGAGAAATACGGCGTCAGCTTCGCGAGCATCAGCCAGCGCGGCAGATTGGAACGGTGGCGGGCGCAGCGGGCGGAGCATCAGGGCAAGACCGTGCGCAGGGCGCTGGAACGCATTGCCGAACGCCAGGCGCTGAAGTTCGAGCGCATGGAGGAGCTGACCGACCGCCTGCTGGAAAAGCTCGAAACGGCGATTGATGAGCTGAACATTCAGCTTGTGCGGCAGGTGCAGAAGACCAAGGAGATCGAATACGGCGACACCGACAGCGGCAGCAAGCCCGTTAAGGAGGTTGTCCGCGAGGAGGAGCAGCTGTGCAGGACCGAGACGATCGTTGACCGCAGAGGCTTGAAGCAGCTTGCCTCCGCGCTGCGCGACATCAAGGAGGTACAGATGCTCAAGGACGAGCTGGATCGCAGGGAACAGGAGGCACGCATCGGCAATCTGCAAAAGCGGGCAGATGCCGAACAGGCGGACAATGCCGTAGAGGTCGTTTTTGAGGGAGATACGGAGGCGTACAGTGAGTGAGGACAGGGACGGGGAGATTCAGTGAAGAGTGGAGAGTGAATAGTGAATAGTGAAAAGTGTCGGAGCGCTCCGCGCGGATTCAAAACGCGGGCGGCTGATAGCCGCCCCTACGAGAAAAATCGGAGTTCACGCCGTAGGGGCGGCTATCAGCCGCCAGGTGAAGGAACTGCCGACTGCGTACAAATCGACAGCCTGAGATTGCCACGGGCGCAGGCGCCCTCGCAATGACAAATGAGGGGAGCGAATCCGCATTTTTAAATCCGTGCGGAGCACACCACAGTCATTCACCATTCACTCTTAGCCCTTAGCCAAAAGGTCTGCCCACAGACGCGTCATGGATGCCACGCGCTGCAACTTCCCACAGACCGCCCCCATTTATTCACTATTCACCATTCACTCATAGCCCTTTGCCCTTAGCCAAAACGACAGGCCCGAGGAGGTGCGTACCGTGCAGCAACTGAAAATTCCGGCGCCGCAGGAGAAACAGCGATTATTTCTTTTGGCGAAGAAGAAACACGTCGGCTTCGGCGGGGCGCGGGGGGGTGGGAAGTCGTGGGCGGTGCGCACGAAGGCGAAGCTGCTCGCCCTCCGTTACGCGGGTATCCGCATTCTCATCGTGCGCCGCACCTATCCCGAGCTGATCAACAACCACATCGGCATTCTGCGCACGGAGCTGCGGGGCATCGCCAGATACAACGACAAGGACAAGGTGCTGAAATTTCACAACGGCTCGAGCATCCATTTCGCCTACTGCGCGAAGGATGCCGACCTTGACCGCTTACAGGGTGTGGAATACGACGTCATCTTCCTCGACGAGGCGACGCAGCTTTCCGAATTTCAGATGAAAGCCATCATCGCCTGTCTGCGCGGCGTCAACGGGTTTCCCAAGCGGGTCTATTACACCTGCAACCCCGGCGGGCAGGGGCACGCCTACATCAAGCGCATTTTCATCGACCGCAAGTACGACGAGGGGGAGGACCCCGACGATTACGAATTCATCCAAAGCCGCGTGACGGACAACGCCGCTTTGCTGCAAGCACAGCCGGATTATGTGAAACAGCTGGAGGCGCTGCCGCAAAAGCTGAAACGGGCGTGGCTGGAGGGGGACTGGAACGTGTTCGAGGGGCAGTTCTTTGAGGACTTCCTTGACCGTCCGGAGCATTACGCCGACCGGCAATGGACCCATGTGATCGACCCGTTCCCCATCCCCGGGTCGTGGAAGGTCTACCGCTCCTTCGACTGGGGCTACAACAAGCCTTTCTCCTGTGGCTGGTGGGCGGTGGATCAGGACGGCGTGGCGTACCGCATTTTGGAGCTTTACGGCTGCACGAAAACGCCGAACGAGGGGGTCAAGTGGACGCCCGCGCAGGTGTTTTCCGAGATTCACCGCATCGAGACGGAGCACCCCATGCTCAAGGGAAAGAAGATCACCGGCATTGCGGACCCCGCGATCTGGGACGCCGAGACGGGCGAGAGTATTGCGGATGCGGCGGCAAAGCATCAGGTGTTTTTTCAGAAGGGCGACCACAAGCGCATCCCCGGCTGGATGCAGGTGCATTACCGATTGGCGTTTGACGAGAACGGCTTTCCGATGCTGTATGTGTTCAAAAACTGCAAGGCGTTCATCCGCACGCTGCCGCTGTTGCAGTATGACGCGCACCGGCCGGAGGACTTGGACACCGGCGGAGAGGATCATGTCGCCGACGAGGTGCGGTATTTTCTCATGTCGCGCCCCATCAAGCCCCCTGCCGTGAAGACGGCGGCGGAGCAAAATGACCCGAGGCAGATGTTCCTCGACATTCCCCCTGAGGATATTTTACCGGCTGCGCGGCGGCCGAGAATGGAGATGATTGAACATGGCGCGGAGAAATAAGGGAAAGGTTGAGAGCGAGGTACTTCCCACGTCATTGCGAGGAGCGCAGCGACGTGGCAATCTCGTGGAGGAACTGTCGAGTGCGTACAAACCTACAGCCGGAGATTGCCACGACCAGTGTGCGCACTGGTCTCGCAATGACAAAGAGGGTAGCCTTCCTGTGTCATTGCGAGGAGCGCAGCGACGTGGTTGCGCAGCCGTTCGTGACGAAGGAGCGTTACGGATGCGGCATACCCCTTGCGGGTACAATCTCGTGGAGGAACTGTCGAGTGCGTACAAACCTACAGCCGGAGATTGCCACGACCAGTGTGCGCACCGGTCTCGCAATGACAGGTCGGAGGTGGGTGCGCATGGATCCGGCAATAACGGCGAGGTGATGATGTATGCAAAGGTGATCGGCAGAGAGCAGGTGCGGCAGGCGTATGGCATTTTGCAGAAGTACAAGAGCGGTAAGGCGAATTTGGAGCAGCGGCTCATCCAAAACGAGCAGTGGTACAAGCTGCGCCACTGGGAGTATCTGCGCACGCAGCAGAAGGACGGAGAGCAGGTCGAGCCTGCCAGCGCGTGGCTGTTCAACGCCATCGCCAACAAGCACGCCGACGCGATGGACAACTTCCCGACGCCGAATCTCCTGCCCCGGGAGGAGGCGGATCGGCAGGAGGCGAAGCTGCTGTCCTCCGTTGTGCCCGTGATTTTGGAGCAGTGCGACTTCGAGCAGGTCTATGCCGACGCGTGGGACGACAAGCTCAAGGGTGGCACGGCGATCTACGGCGTATTCTGGGACAACGGCAAGCTCGGCGGCTTGGGGGATATCGCCATCCATGCAATCGACGCGGTCAACCTGTTTTGGCAGCCCGGCATTTCGGACATTCAGAAAAGCCGCAATGTCTTTCATGTGGAATTGCAGGAGAACGACCGTTTGGAGGAGACGTGGCAGCAGCTCAAGGGCAAGCTCGGCAGCTCGTGCCTCGATGTCTCCAAGTACATCTATGACGACAGCGTGGACACGAGCGGCATGAGCGCGGTGGTGGACTGGTACTACAAAAAGCGCAGCCGCGACGGCAGGACCGTGCTGCACTACTGCAAATTCGTCAACGACGAGGTGCTGTTCGCCACGGAGAACGAGCCGGATTATGCGGAGCGCGGCTGGTACGACCACGGGCAGTATCCCTTCGTGTTCGACACCCTGTTCCGCGTCAAGGGCACGCCCTGCGGCTTCGGCTTCATTGATGTGGCGAAGTCGGCGCAGGAGTACATTGACCGGGGCAATCAGGCGATTATGAAAAACATGCTCGCCAACGCCACGCCGCGCCACTTCATCCGCACGGACGGCTCGGTGAACGAGGAGGAGTACCTCGACCTGACAAAGCCGCTCATCCATGTGGACGGGCAGTTGGGGCAGGACAGCATCCTCCCCGTGCAGACCAACGCCCTTTCCGCCATCTATGTGGAGATCCTGAACAACAAGATCAACGAGCTGAAGGAGACAACGGGCAACCGCGACGTCTCCAACGGCGGCACGGCAAGCGGCGTGACGGCTGCCTCCGCCATCGCGGCAATGCAGGAGGCGGGCAGCAAGCTCTCCCGGGACAGCAACAAGTCGGCGTACCGCGCGTTCCGCAAGGTTGTTCTGCTGGTGATTGAGCTGATCCGCCAGTTTTACGAGCTGCCCCGCTGCTTCCGCATTCTCGGGGAGAGCGGCGCGCAGGAGTTTGTACGCTACAGCAACGCCGGACTTACCGCCCAGCCCCAGGGGACGGAATTCGGCGTGGAGCTGGGCTATCGTCTGCCCCTGTTTGACATTGAGGTGACTGCGCAGAAGGCGTCGCCCTATTCCAAGCTGAGCCAGAACGAGCTTGCCCTGCAATTCTTCACGGCGGGGCTGTTCAACCCGAAGGCGGCAGAGCAGGCGCTTGCGTGTTTGGACATGATGGACTTTGACCGCAAGGAGTTTGTCATGCAGAAGATCGCTGCCAATGCCGAACGCTATCGGCAGCAGCAACAGCAGCAGCTCTCGCTTCTGACGCAGGCGCAGCGTGCGGAGGGTAGCGAGAATGTGGAAAAGCCGGAGACGGCAGAGGGGGGAGCTAAGGTGGCAAGCGCCGAGGAGCTGACGGCGCTGGGCGGGAGCGGCAAGGAGCGTCCCGCGATCAAAAAAGCAAAGCAGCGGGTGGCGAATTCCACCGCCCCATGATAAGGAGGTCAGACCATGATACAGGTTACTTTTGAAGAGGATCGTGAGAACCGCGTCCTCGTTTTACGGATGCGCGGGCACGCGGGACACGCGCCGGAGGGGCAGGATGTTGTCTGCGCCGCGGCGTCGATCCTCGCCTATACCGCCGCCCAGCTTGCGTCGGATATGTTTGCCGACGGGAAGCTGCGCAGAAAGCCCTGCATCCGCCTCGAGCGCGGCGATGCCGTCGTCTCCCTGCGCCCGACGGAGGAGTATTACGATGAGGCGCTTTACGCCCTCTATGTGACGCAGGTCGGGTATTACCTTTTGGCGAAGAATTACCCCGCAAGCGTCCGCCTCTCCGCATTTGGACAGCCGTCGGAGTTCTGAGGCAAACGCGGGCGGCTGATAGCCGCCCCTACTAGTTTGTAACAGTTAAAAGTTGTGT
>JBJDYD010000169.1:0-2406 GCA_051867015.1 Faecousia sp.
TTGCCGCTGATGGTCTTGGGCAGCTCATCGCGGAAGACCACAATACGCGGATACTTGTAAGGTGCGGTATGGTGCTTGACATAGTTCTGGATTTCCTTTTTCAGTTCCTCCGTACCCTCTACGCCGGGCACCAGCACAATGCTGGCCTTGACCACCTGACCCCTGATTTCATCCGGTGCGGCGGAAACGCCGCACTCAAGAACATAGGGCAGTTCCATAATGGTCGATTCAATCTCAAACGGCCCGATCCGGTAGCCGGAGGACTTGATGACATCGTCCGCACGGCCCACATACCAGTAGTAGCCGTCCTCATCGCGCCATGCCAGATCGCCGGTGTGATACATACCGTCGTGCCAGACCGCATCGGTTGCCTCCTGATTCCGGAAGTAGCCCAGAAATACGCCGCAGGTGGGCTTGGGCTCGGTGCGGATGACGATTTCGCCGTTGACGCCGTCCGGCACACTCTTGCCGTCGGCATCCACCAGATCGATGCCGTAACCGGGAACGGGCTTGCCCATAGCGCCGGGCTTGAGTATGGTGCCAAGCAGGTTGGCAATGCCAAGCGTCATCTCCGTCTGACCGAAGCCCTCGGCGATCTTTAGACCGGTCGCTTTCTCAAACTGATAGAAGACCTCCGGATTCAGTGCCTCACCGGCAGTGGTAGCGTGATGGATCGAGGACAGATCGTAGGCGGAGAGATCCTGCTTGATGAGCATACGGTACATGGTGGGCGGCGCGCAGAAGGTGGTGATGTTATACTTGGCAAACATGGGAAGAATCTTTCCTGCATCGAACCGGTCAAAGTCATAGACAAATACCGCGCCCTCGCACAGCCACTGACCGTAGAGCTTGCCCCACAGCGCCTTGCCCCAGCCGGTTTCCGAGATCGTAAAGTGCAGTCCGTCGCGCTCTGCTAAATGCCAGTACTTGGCGGTGACGTAGTGACCCAGCGCGTATTTATAAGCGTGCATGGCCATCTTGGGATAGCCGGTGGTGCCGGAGGTGAAGAGCATCAGCATCGGATCGTCGCCGCAGGGCGCATCGTCCGTACGCACATAGCGGCGGCTGAACAGGCAGTACTCCTCGTCGAAATTATGCCAGCTCTCACGGCTGCCGCCTACCAATACTTTCGTCAGGTTGAGACCCATCTCGGCCTCTGCCAGCTCGATCTGATGAGCCGTATCGCCGTCGGCGGTACACAGCACGGCACTGACACCGGCAGCATCAAAGCGGTAGGTGAAGTCATGTGCCACCAACTGGTTGGTAGCGGGAATGGCAATGGCACCCAGCTTGTGCAGACCTAAAATGGCAAACCAGAACTGGTAGTGGCGCTTGAGCACCAGCATCACACGGTCGCCCCGCTTGATGCCGAGCGATTTAAAGTAGTTTGCGCTCTGAGAGGAGGCATCCTTGAAATCCTTAAAGGTAAAGCGGCGCTCGGTCATATCGTTTGCGACATGGATCATCGCCAGCTTATCCGGCTCGCGGCGGGCAATGGCATCCACCGTGTCAAAGGCAAAGTTATAATGATCCGTATCCTCAAAGCGAATGTTGCGCAATGCGCCCCGCTCGTCTTCCTCCGTGTGGATGAACTTCTCACACAGCAGGGGAGCGGCGGCCTTGGCTTTCCGGCTCTGACCGATATACAGGGGCTGGTCGGTGGTGTCGTCGGCCATAATCATGGCTAAGAACACACAGTCCTGCCCGTCAATGGCGATCATACCGTGGGGGGTGGAGGATTTGTAGAAAATGGAATCGCCCTCGCGCAGGACCTCCTCGTGGTCGCCCACCTTGATGCGCATAGCGCCCTTGATGACAAGATCGAACTCCTGACCGGTGTGGGTGGTGGTATGGATGGGCAGATTCTGCAGCTCCTCAGAATACTGATAGGTGACCCAGTAGGGGGTCGCCAGCTTCTTGCGGAACATGGGTGCCATATCCTGAATGGTAATGCCGTCCTCGCTGGCAGTTACCAGACCTTTTCCCCTGCGGGTTACGGTATAGCCGGACAGCTTGGCGCTGTGCCCTTCCAGCAGGTCGGTAATTTCCAGGCCAAAGACCTTGGCACACTTGTGCATAAAGGTAAAGGGCAGATCGACCGTGCCCGTCTCGTAGGTGCGGTAGACTTCCTCTGCGACCTCTGTCAGGTCGGCCATTTTCTGCATACTGTAACCCAGAATCTCGCGCATTTCCCGAATACGCAGTGCAATCTCCTGAAGCTGGGTTGCGGTAGACTGATTGGTCATATTTTCTCATCCTTTCCTAAAAACAAAAAAATCGTCTCAAGAAAAATCTTGAGACGAGCAAATCATATACCCGCGGTACCACTCAAATTGCGGCGAACGCCGCCACTTCGGACTCCGTCAAGTCCTATCCTTTAACGCAGGCATACGGGAGAAACCTACT
>JBJDYD010000169.1:2506-5581 GCA_051867015.1 Faecousia sp.
TCTCCCTGTCCTTTAAGGAGAAAATCGAGCTGGCAAAGCTGCTGGACAAGCTGGAAACCTCTGTGATCGAGCTGGAGGGCATCCAAAGCTTAAAGGTGGACAGCCTGCGTATCAAATCCATTGCCATGGCAGTGCACAGCAGCATTGTTGCCGTGCCTGTGCAGCTTTGCCGAGAAAGCGCACAGGAGGTCTGGAATGCCCTGCGCATTGCCAAAAAGCCCCGTTTGCAGGTATGCGCGCCTGTCAGCTCCGTGCAGATGGAGTATCTGTTTCACAAGAAGCCCGATGCCATGCTCTGTGCCATCGGTGACACGGTTGCCGCCTGTAAGGAGCTGTGCAGCGATGTAGAATTTGTGGCGGATGATGCCACCCGAAGCGACCCTGCTTTTCTCTCGCAGGTCATCACCGCCGCTATGGAAAAGGGAGCGACGACCATTACCGTATGCGACAGCGCCGGTACAATGATGCCCGGAGAATTTGCCACATTCATCCAGCGCCTGTATGATGATATTCCTGCCCTGAAAGAGGTATGTTTGGGTGTCTCCTGCTCCAACGAACTGGCAATGGCAGATGCCTGCGTGATCGCCGCCGTGTGTCAGGGTGCCGCAGAGGTAAAATCTGCCGCCTATCCCGTGAACACCGCTTCTTTGGGCAATGTCTCCCGAATCATCGCCTCACGCGGCGACAGCTTCGGTGCTGCCTGCTCCGTGAAGGTCACCCAGCTTACCCGCACCATCCATCAGATTCAGCGAATGTGCCAGATCGGCCGCAGCAAGAATTCCCCCTTCGATAACGGTGTGCAGGACGAAGATTCCGGAATCTACCTCACCGCCCACGACGATCTGGCGGGCGTTATGAAAACGGTGGAGCGTCTGGGCTACGATCTGTCCGAGGAGGACGGCATCAAGGTTTTTGAAGCTTTTCAGACCATTGCCGCAAAGAAAGAACAGGTCAGCGCCAAGGAGTTGGATGCCATCGTGGCCTCCGCCGCCATGCAGGTGCCCCCGGCCTATACATTAAATACCTATGTGGTTACCTCCGGCAATACCATCTCTGCTACCGCCCATCTGAAGCTGGAAAAATCCGGCGTTCCGATCGAGGGCGTGTGCATCGGTGACGGACCCATCGACGCGGCATTTCTGGCGATTGAAAGCATTACCGGACAGCACTATGAGCTCGATGACTTCCAGATTCAGGCTGTCACCGAGGGACGCGAGGCGATGGGTCAGACGGTCGTGAAGCTGCGTTCCGGCGGAAAGCTTTTCTCCGGCAGGGGCATCTCCACGGATATCGTGGGGGCCTCCATTCAGGCCTATCTGAGCGCCCTGAACAAAATCGTCTATGAGGAGGAAGAAGCATGAATCTCTCCTTTTCCACCCGCGGCTGGCCCGACCTCACATGGGATGAAATGATACAAACCGCTCTGGAAATGGGCTTTGGCGGCATTGAGGTCTATAATCTGCCCAAATTCAACCCCATGCTGGAAAAGGGCGGCCCTTTCCACAAGCATAAGGTGGCGGCAACCGTCCGCCAGCTTCGGGATCAGAAGCTGGTCATTCCCTGCTTTGACACCTCGGTGGATCTGTCTGAAAGTCCTGCGTGCATACAGGTGCTCACGGAGCTGATGAAGACCGCCCATAACGCCCATGTTCCCTATGTGGCGGCCTGTGCGCTGTCTGAAAATGAGGAACTGGTGCGCCGGAATCTCACGGCGCTGGTCGATGCCGCCGAGCAGATCGGTGTGAGCATTCTTATCAAGACCAGCGGTATTTATGCCGACACGGGTCGTCTGCGCACCATGCTGGAGAGCTTTGCCAGCGATGATATGGGTGCCCTGTGGGATATGCACCATCCCTATCGGGATTTTGGCGAAAGCGCCGACACCACGATCAAGAATCTTGGTGCCTATGTCAAGCATGTGCACCTGCGCGATTCCGATGACGCGGGCACCTACAATCTGATCGGTGAGGGCACGCTGCCCGTTGCGGATATGATCCGTGCTCTTGGCTCCATCAACTATGACGGCTTTGTCTCTCTGGAGTGGAAGCCGGAATGGATGGAGGATTTGCAGGACAAAGAGGTCATCTTCCCCCACTTTGTCAACTATATGAGCCGTTTCGGAAGCACCCGCAGCCGAAAGAAATCTCTGTATTATAACCATGACGGCACCGGTCAGTATGTGTGGAAAAAAGACGATTTGATCGATCTGACCTTCCCGCAGGTGCTCGACCGCATGGTAGAGGAATTCCCCGATCAGTATGCCTTTAAATACACCACTTTAGACTATACCCGTACCTATGAGCAGTTTCGGGAGGATGTGGATAACTTTGCCCGGGCACTGATCTCTCTGGGTGTGCGCCCCGGCATGAAGGTTGCTACCTGGGCTACCAACGTGCCTGCATGGTTTATTTCTTTCTGGGCGGTCACCAAGATCGGCGCGGTGCTGGTTACCGTGAACACCGCCTATAAGATTCACGAGGCGGAGTATCTGCTCCGTCAGTCCGATACCCATACCCTTGTGATGATCGAGTCCGCGCTGGACTCCAACTATAAAAACATCATCAACGAAATCTGTCCGGAGATCGCCTCCAATAAGCCGGGTCAGCCTCTGCACTGCAAGCGTCTGCCCTTCCTGCGCAATGTCATCACCGTGGATTTCAAGCAGCCCGGCTGCCTGACCTTTGACGAGGCCATGGCCAGAGCGGACTTGGTGCCCATTGAAGAGGTGCACCGCATGGCTGCCAATATCCGTCCGGATGACGTATGTAATATGCAGTATACCTCCGGCACCACCGGATTCCCAAAAGGTGTTATGTTAACCCACTACAATGTGGTGAACAACGGCAAGTGCATCGGTGACCGAATGGGTCTGAGTACTGCCGACCGCATGATGATTCAGGTGCCCATGTTCCATTGCTTCGGCATGGTGCTGAGCATGACCTCCTCCATGACCCACGGCGCAACCCTGTGTCCGCTGCCCTATTTCTCCGCGAAATCCTCTCTTGCCTGCATCAATCAGGAGCGGATCACCTGCTTCAACGGCGTGCCGACCATGTTCATCGCCATGTTCAACCA
>JBJDYD010000170.1:0-5577 GCA_051867015.1 Faecousia sp.
CCGGACTCGAACCGGCACGGTATCGCTACCGGTGGATTTTGAGTCCACTACGTCTACCAATTCCATCACACCGGCGTGGTGTAATCTGTGCGAGCATTATTATAACCGCATTGCGGCGAAAATGCAAGTGTTTTTTCGCGTTTTTGCAGACTTTCTGCGACTTTATCAACGGTTTTTGATCTGGGCGGACAGGTGCTTGGAAAGGACGGCGAGGCTGGTTGCCATGTTTTCGTTCTGCACTAAGATGCCCTCGGGAACATCGAGGTGCGTCGGGGCGAAATTCCAAATCGCTTTGATGCCGTTGGCGATCAACTCGTCGCAGACCGTTTGTGCCTGCGAAGCGGGGACGGTGATGATGCCGATCAGGATTTTACGGTGGGAACAGAGCCTGCCTAAATCGCGCATGGGCAGGATGGGCTTGCCGCTCTCATCCGTGCCGAGGAGGGTGTCGCACGCGTCAAAGGCAGCGACGATGTTCAGACCGTATTCCGAAAAGCCGCTGTAGCCCAAGAGCGCTCTGCCCAGCTTACCCGCGCCGATGAGGACGGCGTCGTTGGTGTTATCGTAGCCGAGGAATTGTTCAATATCCGCCACGAGGCTCTCTCTGCGGTAGCCGACCTTCGGACGACCGCCGTCGGAGACCAGCGCCAGATCCTTGCGCACCTGCACCTCGCCCATGCACAGCGCCGTCGCCAGCGTCGTTGCGGAGATATTCTCCGGCGCGTCGTCAGGTAGCGCTTTTAAATAAGAAAGATAGATCGGCAGTCGCCGAATGACTGAATTTGATACCTTTTGTTCCATATTCTACCGCCTAATTCCGTAATCGAAATCATTATAACAGAAGACGGACGGCTTTGCAAATGCTTTTTCATGCGGTGTTTACCGGCTTGGGCGATTTGCGGAAGTTTGCTCGCAGTTAATAGTTCCTGCACCGGCACGCCGAGTCGTCGTGCCCTACGGAGGAGTGCGAGCAACGCTTGTAGGGCGCGGCATCCTTGACGCGCCGACCGCGTAAGCGGCGGACAGCGGGCATGAACAAGTTTGTACGCACTTGGTAGTTCCTACACGCGGCGGGGACATGTCCCCGCCCTACAGAAAATATTTTGGGAGAAGTCAGGAGACTTGGCGCAGGAGGTCGCAGCGGAGGCGCTGCATGATGCGCTTTTCTAAGCGGGAGATGTAGGATTGGGAGATGCCGAGCAGATCCGCGACCTCCTTCTGGGTCTTTTCCGGTGCGCCGCAGAGTCCGAAGCGCAGACAGACGATATAGCGGTCGCGTTCGGGAAGACGGGCGAGGGCTTCCCGCAGAAGCTGCAGCTCCACATCCTCCTCCATCGGGCGCATGACCGTGTCGCCGTCCGTGCCTAAAATATCCGACAGCAGCAGCTCGTTGCCGTCCCAATCGGTGTTGATGGGTTCATCCAGCGACACCTCGGTTTTTTGCGAGGAGATTTTGCGGATATGCATGAGGATCTCGTTTTCAATGCAGCGGGAGGCGTAGGTCGCAAGCTTGATCTTTCGGTCGGACTGGAAAGTGCTGATCGCTTTGATGAGTCCGATGGTGCCGATGGAGATCAGGTCTTCGATATTGACACCTGTGTTTTCAAAGCGCCGCGCGATATAGACGACCAGCCGCAGATTTCGCTCTATGAGACGCTGCTTGGCTTGCTCGTCCCCCTCGGTGGCACGGGTGAGCAGGGCTTGCTCTTCGGCAGCCGTCAGCGGCGGGGGCAGGATATCGCTGCCGCCGATGTACTGCACCTTGGTCGGCGGGTGAAACAGCGCGTTCAGAAGCTGGGCAAGGGTTTTAAGCATGAATGACACCTCCGGTTAATGCATCGTAGGCGCCTCCGTCCGATACGGGAGTCGGGCTGAAGGCGACAAGTCCGAGTTTGGTTTCCTTTTCAATTGTGATTTCGCAGGGCAAGGCAAGCAGCAGCCCTGACCGGATGCCGACGGCGCGGTAGGGGATCAGGCGCGGTGCTTCGGCTTGCAGGCGCAGGGCGAGGGCAGCGGGTGCGGCAAAATCCTCTGCCGTCAGGGAAAGCTCTGCGGGAAAGAGCCGTCTTGCCGCCTGCCAATAGACGGTTAGCACCTGCGCGCCGCTGATGGGGTCGCAAAGGGTATTGCCGCTGTCCCGCAGGGCGGTGAGCTGCACGGTGCGTCCGTTCTTTTTCAAGGTGACGGGCACAAGGCTGTCGGGCGCGTGGGTCAGGCGCGGCAGAAGCAGATGGCACGCGAGACAGACGGCGGCGGCGGTCAGCAGCAGCGTGAAGAAGCTGACGGGATAGAACAGGGCGTTTTCGCGGTAGCGCACCGTGCCGTTTTGCAGCAGGGCGACGCCGTAGACTGCCCCGCACAGCACCAGTGTGATGGCACCGAAAACTGCCGTCAAGCGCAGCGTGGAGCGGTGCGGACCGAAGGCGGCGAGCAGCATTAACCCTGCGCATAGGAGCTTACAGGGGATCAGCTTCAGCCAGCCAAAGTGCGGCAGCCAGACGAGTACGGCGTAGAGCGCGCCCACCAGCGAACCGAGGAGCAGCCTCCGGTTGCGGATCGCCGCCGCGCCCAAACGTGCGGTTGCCCGAAGAAGGAGGTAATTCACCGCGAAATTGAGCGCGAAGACCAAGTCAAGATAAACGGTGATATGCATCGCCTCCTCCAAAGCCCGTGGACAAAGTATAAGGGCAAGCGTGCAAAAAACAGGTCGCAATCCCTTATGGGAATGCAGACCTGTTTCGGTGAAATCGGTATTTTTTGGGTCGGAATAGTTGGGGAATTCCATTTCCCGCCCGTGTTTTTTGCAGGAAATCAGCTCGTCGCGTCGAACGATTCTTCCGCATGGCGGACTGCCTTGATGTTTTTCTCCGCCTTGCCGCGCGGGAGCATCACCTCATGCCCGCAGCCCAAGCATTTGAGGCGGAAATCCGCGCCCGTGCGCAGCACCTTCCAGGTATTGCTGCCGCAGGGGTGCTGCTTTTTCATGGTCAGAATGTCATTTAAACGGATGTCCATAAGCCCTCACTTCTTGATCTCCTCCCAATAGTGTTTTGCCGCCTGCTCGATCTTGTTGTCGCCGTATTCATAATACTGCGTGCCCTTGAGGATATCGGGCAAATACTGCTGCTTGACCCAGTGGTTCGGGTAGTCGTGCGGATAGAGATAGCCCTGCTCACGCTCCTGTCCGGCGCTGTCGGCGTGGACATTTTGCAGCTCACGTGGGAACACGCCGATCTTACCCGCCTGCACATCCTGCATGGCGCGGGCAATGGCGAGATAGCCGGAGTTGGACTTCGGCGCGGTGGCAAGGAAGATCACGGCATCCGCCAGCGGCAGGCGTGCTTCGGGCATTCCCAACTGTAAAGCGGCGTCCACGCAGGCTTTGACGATTGGGATCGCCATCGGATAGGCAAGCCCGATGTCCTCGCACGCAGAGCAGAGAATGCGGCGGCAGCAAGAGGGCAGATCGCCGACCTCCAAAAACCGCGCGAGATAGTGGATCGCTGCGTCGGGATCGGAGCCGCGAATGGACTTCATCAGTGCCGAGAGGCAGTCATATTGATTGTCGCCGCCTCGGTCATAGCGCATGGCGGAGCGCTGCGTGACAGCTTTTGCGTCCTCAAGCCGGATGGTCAGCTCCTCGTCTCCGGGGTGCGCCGCGATGAACAGCGCCTCCACGGCATTGAGCGCCTTGCGGACATCGCCGCCGCAGGAGGAGGCGATATGCTCCAATGCGCCCTCCTCGCCGGTCACGCGCAGACCGATTTTGGCTGCCATATAGTCCACCGCGCGGCAGACGGCTTTCATCGCCGCCTCGGGGGTGATGGGCTTGAATTCAAAGACCGTGGAGCGGCTCAGAATCGCGTTAAAAATATAGAAATAGGGATTTTCCGTCGTGGAGGCAATGAGGGTGATCTTGCCGTTCTCGATATACTGTAATAAGGACTGCTGCTGGCGCTTGTTGAAGGACTGGATCTCGTCGAGATAGAGCAGAATACCGTTGGGTGCCATCAGGGTGTCGAGCTGGGAGACGATCTCCTTAATATCGGCGGTGGAGGCAGTGGTCGCGTTGAGCTTGTATAAGGTACGCTGCGTCGCGTCCGCGATGATGTTGGCGACGGTCGTCTTGCCCGTGCCGCTGGGACCGTAAAAGATCAGATTCGGCACTTTACCGGACTCGATCATGCGGCGCAGCATCTTGCCCTCGCCCAAAATTTCCTCCTGCCCGACAACCTCGTCCAGCGTCTTCGGCCGCAGCTCGTCCGCCAAGGGCTGATACATGGAAAAGCCTCCCTTCGCAGTGATTTCTCCACATATCATACACCGAAGGGAGGGAAAATGCAATTGCAAAGCGGAAAAAAGTCAGGGGAGAAGTGCTGCGTTTGATGCAAGCGCTTTTGTGCCGCACAAGAAGTTTCTTTCTCATCCGGTGATTAGAAGTTGACAAGAATGATTATAACAATAAATTTTGGAATTTATCGACGCAAACGGGCATATCGTCCGCAGCGAGGTTGACGTGCTTCTTGATGTCAGTCAGGCAACCTCCAACCGCATCCTCAAACGCATGGCTGCCGACGGCTTGCTATCAGGAGGGCTGCGGGAGAAAAACACGGTATAAAAAGAAATAATTACGAGCCGAGACACCGTCTGACGACGGTACAGGGGAACAAGTCTGTACGCAGTCGGTAGTTCCTGCACGGGATTGCACCCGCAGGGGGTATGCCGCATCCGTAACGCTCCTTCGTCGCGAACGGCTGCGCTACCACGTCGCTGCGCTCCTCGCAATGACAGATCAGGGTGGCTTTCTGTGTCATTGCGAGGAGCGCAGCGACGTGGCAATCTATTTCGTTTCTTGTACTTGCTTGGTGGTTTCTGTACGGGCGCGTCAGGGATGCCGCCTGCTGCGGCTTTGATGAAAATGCCTGCGCAAGATTGCTGCTTCGCGGGGGGCACGCTTTTACTGCCGATTCCTATGCTTATGGTTGTTCGGCAGGCGGTTCGGTCTGCTTACGGTGATCCATAATCTGTATGGATAGGGCTTCCGTTTCAGTTGCGAGATACAATTCTTCACATTCCTGCTGTGCTTGAACCAATAAACGAATCGCTTCCTCCGTTGCATGTGCAATATGAAAGTACATTTGCTTAAAATCAGCCATAATTTTCTCCTTTGCACTATATTAGTGCAAATATAACATAAATCCATCGTAAAATCAAGGAAAATTTGCACCATATTAGAACATGGAGGCGGACGATGGATTACGCATACAGCAAGGAAGTGGGGCAGAGGCTGCGAGAGCTTCGCCTGCAAAGAAAACTGACACAGGAGGCACTTGTGGCAAAAGTGCAGCTTGCCGGCTGTGACCTGACGCGCAGTGCGCTTGCAAAGATTGAGGTCGGACAGCGGCATCTGTACCCCGACGAACTGAAAGCGGTATGCGCCGCGCTGAAAATATCTGCGGAAGAGCTGCTGCCGTAAGAACTGCAGGGAGGTGGAACGAGATCTGTGCGTATTCGGTAGTTCCTACACAAGATTGCCACGTCGCTGCGCTCCTCGCAATGACAGATCAGGGTGGCTTT
>JBJDYD010000171.1:0-98314 GCA_051867015.1 Faecousia sp.
CTGCCTACTACAGAGGCTGATACACAACTTTTAATTGTTACAAACTAGTAGGGGCTACCATACGCCCGCGTGCAGGAATTACCGACTGCGTAACAGAAAAAGAAACAAGATTGCCACGGCGCAAGCGCCTCGCAATGACAAATAGGGTAGCCTTCCCGTGCCATTGATTGGCTGTCGAGAATCACGGTTCGATTCATTCATCCCTTTTCATCGGGAATATATTCCGCAATGTCCTCCAAAGAACAATCCAACACCTCACACAGCTTACTGAGTGTTTTGGTTTCAGTATTGTCATTTACCCGCAGGCGCCGAATGGTCTTGCTGTCAATACCGGCGTGCTCCCGCAGAAAATAGGTGGAGACCCCCTTTTTGCGCATGGTTTCCCAAAGCTTGTCGAAGCATATCATTGTTATTTCCCGCTGATCTCGCCTGCTTTTTTCAGGGAGAGCTTGGTAACGGCGGGACCGATCAGCTCGTAGATGAGTGTGCCGCAGAGAATGACCGCGCGAATCTGCGGCGCGTGCTCCGGGACGACCTCACCGGCTGCCAAGGAAAGACCGATGGCGACACCTGCTTGCGGGAGCAGGCACGGGCCGAGGAACTTGCGCACGGTTTTATCGCACTTGCAGACGATACCGCCCAGTCCCGCGCCAAAGATCTTGCCGATCACGCGCAGAACGATGTAAATAATGCCGATCACGCCGACCGTCGGCAAAACGGAGAGCTTCAGATCCGCGCCCGAGGCGACAAAGAAGAGCATAAAGATCGGCGGCGTCACACCGTCGCAAATATCCATCAGCTTGTCGATATCCGAGGAGAAGTTGGCAAGCACCGCGCCCATCGCCATGCATAAAAGCAAATTTGACAAACCGAGCCACTGAGAAATGCCCAAACCGGCAAAAATGAAGCCGACGATCAAGGAAAGACGGTTGCCTGCTTTTTTGAAAAATCGGAGCGGAATCAGGAAAATAAAGCCGAGTGCCGCGCCGACCGCGAGTGCGCCGCCGATCTCTTTCAGCGGAGAGAGCAGGGAAGCGCCGAACGAGGAAGAAGTGCCCGCAATCGCCTGCGCGACGGCAACGGCGAGAGAGAACAGAATCAACGCCGTCGCGTCGTCAATGGCGACAACGGAGAGCAGCGACTCCGTAACAGGTCCCCTTGCACGGTACTGCTTGATAACCATGATGGTAGCGGCAGGGGCTGTTGCGGCGGCAATCGCGCCGAGCACGAGCGAAAACGCCACGCTCTGCCCGGAGAGGATCAGCCCAAGCACCACGAACAGCACCGCAAACAGCGATTCAAAGCAGGCAATTACAATAGGTGCGGTTCCGACGCGCTTAAAATAAGAGAGCTTGAATTCATTGCCGATGGAAAAGGCAATAAAGCCGAGGGCAACATCCGAGATGATGCCGATTGTGTCAAGAAATCCGTCGGAGAGCAGACCGAACACACTCGGGCCAATCAAGAGCCCCGCGACCAGATAGCCGGTAACATTCGGCAGACGGATATGCTTTGCCATGCGTCCGCAGAACATCCCGGCAAAGATCATAATTGCAAGATCGGTTAAGGTATTGAGCATCATAGTGTCTGTGCCATCCCCTCTACGCGGTCAATCGGTACGGTAAAGAGAATGCCCGTGTCCGGCTTGTCGAGTCCCCCTGTGACCTTGTTGACGATACCGGAGACGGTGTCCACCTTCTCATCGGGTACGACCATAAAAATCGTCTTGTTTTCCTTATGCGCCGGATTCATCAAAAGCCGCAACGAGCCGAGAAAGCGCAGCTCGTCATGCTCGCCCAGCTCCTGCGCCATGCCGCGGCTGTCGAGGATGGTCGCGCCGGGGATGTGATTTTTGCCGAATGAGGTCAGCAGCTTGTCAAGACATTCGACCCTGTTCAGAACGATCACCAAAAGCTTCATCGAAAAAACCTCCCATTCTTTTTTGCGCACCTATCTTACCACTGTAGGACGCAAAAAACAACGGCAAAATCGACGAATTCTGAGAAAAAAGCGGCTTATTTTTCGCCGAACAGCTCGCATATCGTCTGTTCGGTCAGCTCGTCGACCGCGTCAAAATCGACAAAGGGGTGACACAGCTGCTCAATGCGGTCATGCATACGCTTTGCCTCCCGCAGACGCGCGACCGACTGATACAGAAGCGTGGAGATCGTCTTTGTGTAAAACTCCGCTTCGCGGCGCGCGGACGGCGGCAGCGTGGAGTCAAGGTCAATGCGGCAGAAGCTCGACCCGTCATAGGGAAAATCGCGCGTCTCGCTGATAAAAGCCGTGTTTGCCGTAGGAATCAGCAGATGTGTCGGCGCGCCGTCGGGCACAAGGGGAGAGTAGCAGACGATGCATTCATGTCCGTATGCCTGTGCCGCTGCAAGCAGACGCGCAAGCAGGCGCGGTGCAAGAAAGTAATTGTCCCGCAGAACATACACCCGCTCACACAATGCTGCAGGCGTCTGCGTGCAGTAGCGCAGCCCCTTCGGCGTAACTGCGGTCAGAAAGCGTTTGATTGTGCGCGGCTCTCTCCCGACAGGCTTGATCGCCGAAAGCGCAAAGCACTCCGCCAGCGCGCCCGTCTCTTCGTCATACGCCTTTGCCGCCGTGATGGCGTGGATGCCGTCCATGAGCTTGTCGGCAGCGGCAAGGCAGGCGGTCACATGGGGATACTGCGCCGCGTTGGCTTTCTGCGCCGCGCGAATCTCCGCTTCGTTCGGCGCCATCGCCTCGCGGTCATAGAATTCGCCGAAATTGATATAATTCATCGTCCCGCCGCAAAGACTCGGCTCCAGCACATGGGGCGCGGTGCCGTCTACAAAGCCAATGTTCAAGTCCGGCAACACCACACCGTCGAGCGAATCCGGGTCGGAGGAGCAGAGAATATAAGAAGCAGCCAAACCACGCGCCTGCGCGGCTTTGCCGATGCTGCGCATAAAGGTCGATTTCCCGCAGCCGGAGCCGCCTTTAATCACATTGAGCTGCAACCCCTCGTGCAGCAGAGAGTCATAGTGCGAGGTAAACCCCTGCGGCGAACACGCGCCGAGATAAAAAACAGATTCCATACATCAGCCTCCTTCCCTATGTTTTATGCACACATGGAAAGAAATGTGCGCCTTGCACAAAGAAACCTTTTCTCGTATAGACTGTATCAGCAAGCGTCCGCAGGTTGGCGCTTGGACGAAGGAGGGGTTCGTATGGAAACGACGATGAACCGGCTTTGCGAGGGACAGAGTGCCCGTGTTATTTCGCTGGGGTTGACGGGGGAGCTGCGCAGGCGATTGCTGGATTTCGGGTTGATCGAGGGAACGGAGGTGCGCTGCCTGCGGATCAGTCCTTTGGGCAGCCCGATGCTTTACCGCGTCCGCGGCGCGCTCCTGGCGCTGCGGACGGCAGACGGCGGTCGCATCCGTGTGGAGGCGGACGAATGTGTCTGATCGCCCTTGCGGGCAACCCGAATGTCGGGAAAAGTACATTATTTAACGCCCTGACGGGGCTGGATCAGCATACGGGCAATTGGTGCGGCAAGACCGTGGAGCTGGCACAGGGGCGGTATCAATATAAGGGCAGGGAATACCAAATTGTCGATCTGCCGGGGGCGTATTCGCTCGTCAGCCGTTCGCCGGAGGAGAAGGTCGCGGAGGAGTTTTTGCGCAAGGGCGGCGCGGATTGCACGGTGGTTGTCTGCGACGCGACCTGTTTGGAGCGAAGCTTGATTCTTGCCTTGCAGGTTTTGGCGCTGCAGCCTCACGCGGTCGTGTGCGTCAATCTAATGGATGAGGCACGGCGAGCGAACATTACGGTCGATGTTCGCAGGTTGGAGCGTGAACTCGGCGTGCCCGTTGCGGCAACGAGCGCCGATTACGGTGAGGGCTTGGAAACGCTTGAGGAGAAGGTGCGGGAAATATGCGACGGTTTTGTTCCTGCAGCGGAAAGCGCTGACATATGGGAGACGTCGGATGAGGCGGCGCGGCGCTTTGTCCTGCGCGCGCAGGAGATCGCAGGGCGGTGCGTTGTAAGTAAAAAGCCCTCTGCGCCGAGCAAAACGGAACGACTCGATGCTGTGTTCCTGCACCGCGTCTGGGGCTATCTTGTGCTTGTACTGCTCCTACTCGGCGTATTTTGGCTGACGATTGAGGGAGCAAACTACCCCTCACAGGGTCTGCAGTGGTGCTTTGACCGGCTCGGCGCGTTGCTGTACAAGGGCGCAGAGGCAATCTCGTTGCCCGCTCCCATACGCGGCGCGCTGCTTGACGGGGTATACGCAACGGCGGCGCGGGTCGTTGCGGTCATGCTGCCGCCGATGGCGATCTTTTTCCCGCTGTTTACGCTGCTGGAGGATTTCGGTTATCTGCCCCGCGCGGCGTTCTTGCTCGATGAGCGCTTTCGGCGGTCGGGCGCCTGCGGGAAGCAATGCCTGACCTTGTGCATGGGGCTTGGCTGCAACGCTGCGGGGGTGACGGGCTGCCGTATCATTGACTCACCGCGCGAACGCCTGATTGCTGTTTTAACGAATGCCTTTGTCCCCTGCAACGGGCGTTTCCCCGCGCTGATCTTTCTCCTCAGCCTGAGCTTTTCCGCAGGCTCGTCTCTGCCGGGCGCGGGACTTTTGACGCTTTGTCTTTTGCTTTCTGTCTTTATGACCCTTGCAGCATCAAAGCTTCTGAGCAAAACGGCGCTGAAGGGAGAGCCCTCCTCCTTCGTGATGGAGCTGCCGCCTTACCGCCGCCCGCGCGTGGGGCAGGTGCTGGTGCGCTCTTTAAGGGATCGCACCGTCTTTGTGCTGGGCAGGGCGGTCGCGGTCGCTGCGCCTGCGGGATTGGTGATCTGGCTGCTTGCGAATCTGTCCGTGGGAGAGCAGACGCTTTTGCAGTGGCTTGCCTCGGCTTTGGATGTGCCTGCGCGAGTGATCGGGCTGAACGGCGCAATTTTGCTCGCGTTTCTTTTAGGAAGCCCCGCGAACGAGCTGGTGCTGCCGATCCTGACGATCGTTATCACGGCAGGAACGACACTCGGCGGCGAGACGAGCGCACAGATGGCAGGAATCCTAACGGAACACGGCTGGACTTGGCAGCTTTCCGTCTGCACCATCGTATTCTTCCTATTTCACTGGCCCTGCACGACGACCTTGCTCACCATTCATAAGGAAACCCGCAGCGCAAAATGGACAGCGCTGGCTGCGATCCTGCCGACGGTGTTCGGCGTTGCGTTATGCGCCTTGTTATCTGCTGCTTTTCGTTTGGCTTCGTAAGAAACACAAGCAGCGAAATTGGGACGATGAGAGACGCGGACTTGTGCAAATTTCATGACACCTTCGCTTCTAATTCTAATACCGATGAAATCCCCATGCCGTTGCAGGCGCCGCCAAGGGAGAAACGAAATGCCGGGATTCGCAGACAAAAGGATGTGCACCATGAAAGTTAAGAATATCGGGAGGAACCGTTTGTAACGCGGTTTCTCCCGATATTTCTATTTTTTTACCGTGGCTGTCTTAAAGACAGCACCTATTGTATTGCTTAAGGATCAGCCGAGATATGCGGCAGCGGCGTCACCGTACTTGATCATGTTCTCCAGCAGCGCTCTTATGGTATCGGAGGTCGTGCTTCTGCCGAGGATGTCGGCGATATAGCTTTCAACGCTCCAGGTCTGCACCTGCGAGACAAGTTCATCGTTCTCGTCATAGATGCCGATGGTAATATTGGAACGCATTCTCTTTGCGCCGACATCATCATAGACGCACTTATAAATTGTACCGCTCTGCTGTACGGGTGTGCCGGTAAAGACGACTTCGCCGGTTGCTGCATCCGTTACCTTGTAGGTCAGCTTGCTGACATCACCGGTGTAATTCGCGGTATTGAACAGCATGTTCAGCGTAACCTTGGACCGCAGCGTGACAGACGGGGTAACAACGGTGATCGTACCGGTGCCGGTCTTGCTCATGGTGTTTGCAATCGTGGGAACCTCCTGCGTGCCATATGCAAGCTCTTCTGCCGTGAGATCCCCATTGACCAAATGCTCTGTGTCGTAGCCGAAGTATTCCTGCGCTGCTGCACCGTAATTCAGCATATCAACCGCCAGCGTCTTTGCCGCTGCGGTGGCGGTGGATTTACGGAGCGTTGTCTTAATCTGGTCGGCAACACTTGCGGTCATAGAAATGCCGACATACTGCGTTCCGTCCGCGGCCTCCGCGTGGATGGTGGCAGTGAAGCTGTCGCCCATGTTCTTTGCGGCAATGCCGGCAAATTCCACTCTGTAGATTGCTCCGTACTGCACCATGTCTTCAAGGTTGTATCTGACCGTCGTTTCGCCTTCGGCACCGTTGACCACAACATCGACATAGGTCGTCGGATACTTGGTTGCGGTTGCGGAGGTCATGATGAATACAAACTTCAACTCTGCACCCATGGTGAATGCAGTGGTGACAAACTTCAACGAACTGTCTTCAATCGGAGCAACAACTTCCGCTGCGCCGCAGACGCAAACGCCGTCAACGAAGGTGTGCGCTTCCGTTGCGGTGTCGCCGCAGAGGGAGCAGGTCTTGGAGTGCGTGCCGTCGCCGTTGTCGGTGTAGCTATAGCTGTGGTCTGTTGCTGGAACGACTTCCTGCGCATTGATGACTGCACCGCAGTCGGCACAGATGATCTTGTTTTGACCGGGCTCTGTGCAAGTGGCGGGCGTGACTTCAACGGTGATCTCGTTGTGGGTCAGCGTCGGCTCTGCGTCGCGCGCTTCCACGATGTATGCGGGATCATATGCCGGCTTCAGGTTTTCCTTGTCAACCGTAACGCTCTTGACATGCTCGGTCAGGATCACGCCGCGCAGGGCGGGGATCGTCACCGTGATCGTGCCGTCTGCTGCAACAGGGTATGCCGTGCCGCTGACAGCGTCGGTGAGCGCGGCAGCGGAAATGCCGAAGTCGGCAGGCTTCAGGGTGATTTGCTGCGCGCTTTGACTGTTGCTTGCCAGCACGATGATGGTATCGTTGTCGTCGCGGCGGACATAAGCCATGGTGTTATCGTTCACGGTGAACGGCTCTACGCTGCCGGTGCGCAGGGCGGGGTACTGCGCGCGGATCGCCGCAAGCGTTGCGTACCATGTGACGATATCCTCGTTGCCCTTGCCCCAAGTGAAGCAGCGGCGATCATCCGGATCGTCTGCGCCGACCATGCCGATCTCATCGCCATAGTAGATGGTGGGAGCGCCGGCATAGGTAAATTGCAGGAAAGCGGTCAGATACTGACGCTGTTTTGCAAGCTCGCTTGTTTTTTCATAGGTCGGGAAGGTGGCGTCGACACTTGTGTCATCACGGTTGTCGGGGATACCGTCAAGGTAGGAAAGCACGCGGGTGGTATCGTGAGAGCCGACAAGATTCATCATCGCATAGAGCGCCTCTTCGGGATAGCGCTCACGCAGACGCTCGAGGGTCTTGGTCGAATCTGCGGCAGTGCCGCCCATTGCGAACGAGGTTACCGCGCCGCGGAACATATAGTTCATGACGGAGTCATACATATCGCCGAGCAGATAGCCGGTTGCGTCGGTCCAGATCTCGCCGACGATGACTGCGTCGCTGTTAAGCGCCTTCACGGACTTGCGGAACTCCCGCCAAGTTTCGGTAGAGACTTCGTCGGCAACATCCAAACGCCAGCCGTCGGAGCCTTGGCTCAGCCAGAACTGTGTGACGCTGCTGCCGTCCTCATTGTAAATGATCTCTTCCGCCCAGTTGCCGGTCTGGTATTCCGAGCCGTTGGTGGACAGAATAACGGGCATGCTGTCATAGCCCCACCAGCCTTCGTAACCGTAAACGGCCTTGCCGGCGCGCTTACCAATCGAGTCAACGACAGGTTCGTTCGTGTCTCTGTCGATCAGCGGCGTGTTGTTGACACCGAACCACTCGGTATAGGCGTAGTCGGTGATGCCGTATTCCGCGGTGAAGTATTCCTTTGCGGCTGCTTCCGCAGTCGACTGATCGGCTTCGTTTTCTGCCATGTAATCATAGACATATGCCCAGTAGGGATATGCGCCGATCTTCTCGGAGGTGCCGAGGAACTTATAATAGCGGTCAAAATAGATGGAATCGTCGGAGACATGGTTGAACACACCGTCGAGGATGATGTGCATATCGTTCTCCTCCGCGACCTTGACCAGCTCGTCGAAGCTGCCCATCGTGCCGAGAAGCGGGTCGATCTTCGTGTAGTCACAGGCGTCATAGCGGTGGTTGGAGATGGACGAGAACACGGGGTTCAGATAGATGACATTCACGCCCAGCGCCTTGAGGTAGTCGATGCGCTCGACGATGCCCTTGAAGTCGCCGCCGTACATCTCGTTCGCCCATTCGCCGTCGCCGTAGAATGCGCCCGTCGCCTTATAGGCTTCCTCACTCAGCATCGCTTCCTGATCCGGGTTCTCGGGCAGGGTATACCAGTCGGTGATATACTCGTAGTTGACCTCGCCGCGGGCGGTGAGCTGCGCAAAGTTGTTGCACTCCGCGCCGTCGAAGAAGCGGTCGGGGAAGATCTGATAGACAACTGCGTTCTTCATCCAGTCAGGCGTTTCAAACCCGGACTGATAGACAACGAGATCATACGCCCAAACACTGCTCAGATCAGTCACTTTGCCCGTGCCGTAGCATCCGTCATCATCGCCGTAAACCTTGACCATGCTGCCATTGGAGATTGCGAAGTAGTAGGAATTCTCGCTCAGATTTGCAAAGCTTGTAGTGACAGCCCACTTCTGCACACCGTTGACGGCGGCGCCCTGCTTCTCCATCGGGAGGCTGCAAGCGTTCATGCCTTTCACGACCAACGTGACAGAGATGGCATCCACGCCGGTGTCGATGGCGAAGGTGACAGACTCGCCGGTTGCGACCGCGCCGAAAACGCTCTTATATTCGCTGTTTTTGGAGTCAAAATAGATGTGCTCCGTGTCGAGCGAAATGTCAGAGGCGTTGCAGTAGTAAATGCCGGTCACAGGATCAAGGTAGAAGGTGACATCCTTTGCCTCGGCAACCTCAACGGATGCAAAGGCGTAGGTCTTCCCGCCGCAGGTGATCCGAAGATCGGTATAGGTACCGGCGCTCATCGGGACAGTGACCGTGTAAATACCGGTGAGATATTCATCCGCCAGCTTCGTGCCCGCAGGGATTCCCGTGCCGGTCAGCGTGGCGTCGGCAACGATATAATCCACGGAACAGACGCTGCGGTGAGAAAAGTCGTTATAGTATATCGTAACATCCTGCACCGCAGGGACGCAGACGGTGATGTTTGCGCCGTCAAATGCGCCGTTCGCGCCGTAGTTCTCATCCCAAGTTCCGGCAGCGATCTTATACTGGTAGGTTGCGACCGGGACATCGCGGAAGGTGTAGGTGTAACGGCCGTTGCCTTCATAGGTCATCACATTGGAGGTCTCATCCCAGCTCGGGCCGGGGAAGCTGCCGGGTACGGTGATCGTGCGGCCGGTGAAGGCTTCACGGGTATAGTGGGAATAATCCGTGCTGCCGACGATCACTATGGGATTGGAGCCGTCAAGGGTGCGAACGCCGTCAATCTCGTACCAGTAGAGCATATCAAGCGCATCGTCGCCGAGGAAAAGATTGCCGCTTCTTGCCGTGCCGCCGTTGGAATAACCGAGCCATACGGAGGTAACCTCGTCGGGCGTTGCGCGGTCGCAGTAGCAAAGCGTAACGGACTTTCCGTCGTCGGCGGCTGCGATAAAGGTCGTTGTGCCGTCGGCATTGTCCACAACCTGCATCTTCGCGGGAGGCGCCTGCGTATTGAGCAGCTCGGCGACCTTCGCGGGGTTGTTCACGGAGTCATAAAGCAAGCCTGTGCTTGTATCATAAACGAAGACCACACGCGTCTGCTCCGTGAGGCTGATGGTGCGGTTATCGGATTCTGCTTCATACCATGTGCTGTAGTCGAATACGCACTTATACATATATGGCGTATCCGAAGCGTCTAAGGTCGCTTGATAGCAGAACAGAGTGTCCGTGTACTGGGCGAATTCGTAGCCGGTCGCGGAGGCATCCCAGTTTTCGGTATCGGAACAGCGCGCAGTGCCGATCAGGCTGATCGCAGTCGTCAGAGCGGGCTTGGACACGTTGGGCTTGCCGCCGTTCTGCGGAACTGTAAAGTTTTGGCTGTTGATGCTGTCATAGCAAGTGAAATTCAATGCGTCGACCAACAGCGTGAAGGTCGTGGTGCCTGCGGGGATCGTGCAGGACATATTATTCCCGTAATAGCCCAAAGCGTCTGACCAGCTATCGTCGAAGGTGATCTTAAATTCAACATAAGTATCCGAAGAAAGATCGCTGATTTGGAAGGTGCGGGCGAAGATTCCGCCGCCGAGATAGTTGAGTTCTCCGTTCGGATCCTCGGGAATCCAGCCAAGCGAGAAGGTGCTGCCGTCGTCTGCGAGGAAGCGGACATTCGTACCGTCATTCGAGAAGCTGCCCGCGAGCGCGGCGGTTTTTCTCGTTTCGATGGTGGAAAGGGAGCCGTTGCGGTAGCGGACGGGGATCGTGCAGTCCTCCGAGGCGGTGAGGGTAACGGTCAGATCCGTTTCCAGACCGTTAACGACCAGCACTGCCGTCGTGCTGCCGGCGCTGACGGAGACCGGTGCCTCATAGGTGCCGCCTTTGTATAAAATCATTGTGGTCAGCGTGTCACCGACCTTGAGCTGCACAAGGTCATTGACTCTGGGGGAAAGCGAATCAGCCGCTTTTGCCGTCAGAGTGCCGGAAAGACCGGAGGCGAGACTGAGCAGCATGACAAGCGCCAACGCAAAGCTCAGAACGCGCCGCAGGACACCACGGTCAAGGAATCGTAGCCTTTTTTTCATCTGATTTCTCCTTTTATTTTTATAGGGTTGTCTTGGGCATATCCTTTTTCCGGACTTATGAAAAAGAATGCACCCTCTATCCATTCTAATGGGCGTATTTCCATGATGTAATTGGGAAAATATACTTTTTTTCCCGGGAAAGTTCAGCAAGCTGACGGTGCTCGAAAAGCGCATACGCAAAGACAGCAGATCGTATTCTGAAAGCGGAAGCCTGCAGGAAATGGATTGCCATCAAACACATGCCGCGACCGTCATTTTTTATAAATCTCGTATCCGACCGGCTTGCGCCGGTCGGATATTATGAAGTGTTACTTTTTATTTGCGTTTTCGAGCAGGCGAATCAAGAGGGCGGAAGCCTCAGCGCGTGTTGCGTTATCCAACGGGAAAAGCTTTCCGTCAGAGCCGAGAATGATCTCTTCGGCAACTGCCCAGTTCATCGCGTCCTTTGCCCAATCGGATACCGCAGAGGCATCACCGAAGGAAGCAATCGCGTCCTTGTCCTGCTTCGGAGCGCCCGCAGCGCGGAAGAGAATCACTGCAATCTGCTCTCTTGTGATAGAAGCGTCGGGATCAAACGTGGTAGCGCTCGTGCCTTTGACAATACCTTCGGAGGTTGCCCAAATCACGGCGTCCGTATACCAAGTATCCTTCACAACATCTGTAAACGGACCGGTCTTGCCTGCCACGCTCGGTTCACCCGCGATACGATAGAGAATGGTTACAAACTGCGCACGGGTCAGCGTGCCATTCGGTTCGAAGCAACCATTGTTCATACCGTTCATCCAGCCGTTGGTTACCATGATATCAATATAGTCATGATACCACGCGTCCTTGTCGCCGAGGTCTTTAAAGGCTGCCGTCGGGCATGCAAGCTGTGCAATCTCACGCGTTTCTTTTTCGTGGCAGCGGCTGCACTCGCGGCTCTCTTCGCCCTTCTCGGTGCAGGTCGGCTCCTTCACGGTTGTCCATTCGCCAAAGTCATGGCCGAGCGCCGCAATGACGGCTTGCTCTTTGATGACCTTGCCGCAGTCGGCGCAGATGATGCCATCGGTTAAGCCGGCTTCGGTGCAGGTTGCGGGCTTGCCGTCGACCGTTGTTTCATTGTGCGTCAGATCAGACTCTGCGATCTCACGTGTTTCGGTTTCATGGCAGCGGCTGCACTCGCGGCTCTCTTCGCCCTTCTCGGTGCAGGTCGGCTCCTTCACGGTTGTCCATTCGCCAAAGTCATGGCCGAGCGCCTCAATGACGGTCTGCTCCTTGATGACCTTGCCGCAGTCGGCACAGATAGTGCCATCGGTCAAGCCGGCTTCGGTGCAGGTTGCGGGCTTGCCTTCGACCGTTGTTTCATTGTGTGTCAGCGCAGGCTCCGCGTCGCGCTCTTCCACAATGTATGCCGGGTCAAATGCGGGCTTCAGGTTTTCCTGATCGACCGTGACGCTCTTGGCGTTCTCGGTCAGGATCACGCCGCGCAGGGCGGGGATCGTTATGGTGATCGTGCCGTCTTCCGCAACGGTGTATTCCGTGCCGCTCACCACATCCGTCAGCTTTGCGGAGGTGATGCCGAGGTCGGCGGGCTTCAGGGTGATCTCCTGTGCATTATCGCTGTTGCTTGCGAGGACGATCAGTGCGTCGCTTGCGTCGCGGCGGACATAAGCCATTGTGTTCTCATTGACGGAGAACGGCTCGACGGAACCGGTGCGCAGCGCGGGATACTGCTCGCGAATCGCAGCAAGGGTTGCGTACCATGTGACGATGCCCTCGTCGCCCTTGCCCCAGGTGAAGCCACGGCGATCGTCCGGGTCGTCCGCGCCGACCATGCCGATCTCATCGCCGTAGTAGATAGTGGGGGCGCCGGCGTAGGTGAACTGCAGGAAAGCAACCAGATACTGGCGCTGCTTAGCAAGCTCGCTCGTCTTTTCATAGGTCGGGAATGCGCTGTCTACATCCTTCTGATTGCGGTCATCGCCGATGCCGTCCAGATAGGAGAGCAGGCGAGTGGTGTCGTGGGATGCCACAAGGTTCATCATGGCGTAGAACGCTTCCTCAGGATAACGCTCACGCAGACGCTCCAAGGTGTTGGTCGAATCCTCTGCGCTGCCGCCCATCGCGAACGAGGTCACGGCATTGCGGAACATGTAGTTCATGACGGAGTCGTACATATCGCCAAGCAGATACTCGGTCGCGTCGGTCCAGATCTCGCCGATGATGACTGCGTCGCTGTCCAGCGCCTTGACGGACTTGCGGAATTCCTGCCAAGTCTCGTCGGAGACTTCGTTGGCAACGTCCAAACGCCAGCCGTTGGAGCCTTCGCTCAGCCAGAACTGCGTGACGCTGGTGCCGTCCTCGTTATAAATGATCTCTTCCGCCCAGTTGCCGGTCTGATACTCCGAACCGTTTGTGGACAGGATAACGGGCATGCTGTCATAGCCCCACCAGCCTTCGTAGCCGTAAACGGTCTTACCGGCACGCAGACCGATGTTGTCAATGACCTCTTCATGTGTGTCGTTGTCGATCAGCGGAGTGTTGTTGACTGCAAACCACTCGGTGTAGGAGTAGTCGGTAATGCCGTATTCCGTGCCGAAGAATTCCTTTGCAGCCGTTTCAGCGGTTTCCTGATCGGCTTCGTTTTCTGCCATGTAGTCATAGACATATGCCCAGTAGGGATATGCGCCGATCTTCTCGGAGGTGCCGAGGAACTTATAGTAACGGTCAAAATAGACGGAGTCGTCGGAGACATGGTTGAACACGCCGTCGAGAATGATGTGCATATCGTTCTCCTCCGCGACCTTGACCAGCTCCTCAAAGCTGCCCATCGTGCCGAGGATCGGGTCAATCTCCGTATAGTCGCAGGCGTCATAGCGGTGGCTGGAGATGGACGAGAACACGGGGTTCAGATAAATGACATTCACGCCCAGCGCCTTCAGGTAGTCGATACGCTCGACAATGCCCTTAAAGTCGCCGCCGTAGATCTCATTGCTCCACTCGCCGTCGCCGAAGTATGCGCCGGTCGCCTTGTAGTCTTCCTCGCTCAGAAGCGCTTCCTGCTCGGGGTTCTCGGGCAGGGCGTACCAATCGGTGACATACTCATAATCGACCTCGCCGCGGGCGGTGAGCTGCGCAAAGTTGTTGCACTCTGCGCCGTCAAAGAAACGGTCGGGGAAGATCTGATAGACGACTGCATTCTTCATCCAGTCGGGCGTCTCGAAGCCGGACTGATAGACCACGAGGTCATATGCCTTGATGTTGGTCAGATCGGTCACGGTGCCTTCGCCGTAGTAGCCGTCGTCATCGGCATAGATCTTTACGGAGCTGCCGTTGGAAATTGCAAAGTAGTAGGAGTTTTCACTCAGCTCGTCAAAGCTCGTGGTGACAGCCCACTTTTGAACGCCGTCAACGGCTTCGCCGCTCTTTTCCATCGTGAGGCTGCGGGCGTTCAAACCCTTGACAACCAGCGTGACAGCCGTTGCGTCCGTGCCGGTGTCAATGGCGAAGGTGACTTCCTCGCCGGTTGCGACCGCGCCGTAAACGCTCTTATATGCCGCATCCTTCGAGTTGAAGTAAATATGCTCCGTCTCCAGCGGGATATCGGAGGCGTTGCAGTAGAAGATGCCAGTTACGGGATCAAAGTAGAAGGTGACATCCTTTTCTTCCGTCACTTCGATGCTTTCAAAGACATAGTCCTTACCGGCGCAGGTGATCTTCACATCCGTGTAGATGCCTGCTGCCATCTTGACCGTAGCGGTATAGATGCCGATCAGATAATCGTCCGTCAGCTTGGTGCCTTCGGGGATACCGGTGCCGCTCAGCACGGCGTCCGCGATGATGTAGTCCACGGAGCAAGCCGCGTAGTGGGAGAAGTCGTTGTAGTAAATGCTGACATCCTGCGCGGCGGGAACGGTGACCAAAATGTTGGGACCGTCAACGACGCCGCCTGCGCCGTAGTTTTCGCTCCAACTTCCCATGGCAATCTTGAACTGATAGTTTGCTGCGGGAACATTTATAAAGGTGTAGATGTAACGGCCGTTGCCTTCATAGGTCATTACGTTCGATGCCGGATCCCAGCTCGGACCGGGGAAGGTACCGGGAACTGCAACGACACGACCGGTGAACTCCGCACGGGTATAGTTGGAATACTCTTCACCACCCACCACGACCGTGGGATTGGAGCCGTCCAGTGTGCGCACGCCGTCGATCTCATACCAGTAGAGAATATCCAGCGCGTTATCGCCGAGGAAGAGATCACCGCTCTTTGCGGCGCCGTCCTTGGCTTTGCCGAGATCGACGGTTGTGACCTTGGCAGTGTCCGCACGGTCACAGTAGTTCAGCTTGACGCTTTGTCCGTCTTCGGCGACGGCAATAAAGGTGGTTGTACCGTTGGCATTGTCTACGACCTTCATCTCTGCGGGAGGTGCCTGCATCCCAAGCAGCTCACCGACTGTTGCGGCGTTGTTCACGGTGTCATAGAGCTTGCCAGAAACCGTGTCATAGACGAACACGACATGTGTTTTCTCCGTCAGCGTAAAGGAACGGTTGTTGGCTTCCGCCTCGTACCAGTTGGCATAGTCAAACACGCACTTATAATTGTAGGTGCCTGCCTCGAAGGTCTTCTGATAGCGGAAGAGCGTGTCCGAAAGCTGGGTGAATTCAAAGCCCTTCAAACCGGCGTTCCAGTCGTCTCCGCCGAGACCGCGCGCGTCGCCGATAAAGCTGACGGGTGTCGTCAGAGCGGGCTTTTGGATTGCGCCGCTGTTCTGCGCAACCGTGAAGCTGCCGCTGCGGATGCTGTCATAGACCTTGCCGTTGATCGAATCCGTGAGGACTGTCAGGCTGCTCGTGCCGGCGGGGACTGTAACGGCGATATTGCTGTAGCCGTCGCCGATCGACCAATCCCAGCTGTCGTTGAAAGCGACCTTGTAGCCGCCGTCCGCGATCGTCACGTCAGTGGTAAGCGCGTTGAAGAGGAAGGTGCGCCCGTAGAGACCGCCGCCCAGATAGGCCAGCTCGCCGTTTGCATCCGACGGAACCCAAGAGCTGATATCATAGCGGTTGCCCTCTCCGTCCACGAACTCAATACCGGAGAAATTACCGACCAGTGCCGCAGTCGGCATGTCCTTTTCCTCGGTTACGGACAGCACGCCGCCTTGCACTCTGCAGTAGAGCGTCGTGTCCGCTTCCGGAGCGATTGCCTGCGTCTGCTCCGTTTCTGCGCCGTTGATAAACAGCGTCGCCGTTGTCGAACCTGCGCTGACCGGGATCGCCGCCTCGTAGACGCCGTTCAGGTACAGCTCCATCGTGGTCAGTTCTTCACCGACCTTGATCTGCACAAGATCATTGACCTTGAGCGAGACCGGCTCTGCGGCTTTCGCCGTCAGAGTGCCGGGCAGTCCGGATGCGAGACTGAGCAGCATGGCAAATGCCAATGCAAAGCTCAGAACGCGCCGCAGAACGCCGCGGCTGAAAAACCGTTGCTTCTTTTCCATCCTGTTTCTCCTTCACTAAGTAATATTTGGCTGCGTAGAACGTCTCCTTTGCGTTTTTTTCAAAATTGGATACGTTTCCAAAAATATTATAGCCCTCCGTGAGGAAACGCGCAATTGGAAAGAATATACAATTTCCTTCCTGCTGATTGTGCAATATGACCAAACTATAAATGACACAAAAATTATCTGTGCGATGTTAAGAAGTAAATTAATTTTTATATGGAAACGATTCCAAATGTGCGGCATATATGCGGCCAATCGTTGTTGCGGCGGCAATGGACGAAAGGCTTTTCGCAGATGCGCAGCTTGCCTGCTTTGGTGCGCTCATTCGGCAAGAAAAAATGGCAGCGCAGCTTTTCCTGCACCGCCATTTTCTGTGAATTCTGTTATCCCTGTTTTGACGCCAAACGTTCGATTTCTGCTGCGGCTTTGATAGAGCCTGCCCTATTTTGCGTAATAGTTGATCAGACAGCCTGCAAGGATGATGTCGCGTTCCTCGCGGGAGAGGTTTTCCAGCTTTAGCGTCAATGCCGTGCGTTTTTCGCCTTGTATCAGCAGAGCGGGAATCTCCGTAGCATCTCCCTCCAGTGCGGCGCGGATGCCCGAAACATAGACGCGGTCGCCCGGTTGGATGCCGTATTGCGCGATGTTTTCCACCGTGAACGGAAGCATACCCCAGTTGATGACATTGCTGCGGTAACGCTTGGTCGCATAGTCCTCGCAGAGATTGGCGACACCGCCGAGGACGCGTTGGCAGGAAGCTGCCTGTTCTCTGGCGGAGCCGTCACCGGGACGGATGGACATGACCGCGCTGCCGATTCCGGTTGTTGCGGGGTCATAGCCCATCATATCCACGCTTTCGGGGGACTGTCTGCGCTTCTGCTCCTCCGCTGCGACAGCTTTTGCGCGCCCGACATAGGCGGGATCCTTGCGGCTGAGGGCAAACTCGCTCAAGCGCAGAGGATTGCTGCGGTAGGAGGAGGTTTCGCCCGAGGGGATCAGCTCGTCTGTCGTCGTCACGGGATCATAGATCGCAGAGGCTACCGTAATCAGGAGATTTTCCGGCAGAGCAATCTGCTTAGGCCAGTCGGCAATGTTGGGGCCGAAGACCAGCGGCTGCGACGGATCGGGCTTGCCGACACCGTGGTAGACGCGCTCGTAGGGCTTCGGGTCAAAATGGTATTCGAGGAAAGCAGGGTCGGCGGTCAGCTCCTCCAAATCCGTCGCGGGCGTAATCGCGCCGCCCATAATGGCGGAGGCGGCAATGGAACGGGCGTCCATCAGGGCAACGTAGGAGACCTGCCCGTCGGAGGGCTTTGAACCTTCGCGGTTGGGGAAATTGCGGGTGGTGTGGCGGATAGAGAAGCCGCCGTTTGCGGGAACATCGCCTGCACCGAAGCAGGGACCGCAGAACGCCGTGCGGACGGAGGCACCCGAGAGCATCAGCGTCTCCAAAACACCCGTGCGCATCAGCTCCATCATGACGGGCTGGCTTGCGGGGTAGCAGGACAGACCGAAATGCCCGTCGCCAATGGTTTTCCCGCGCAGAATTTCCGCAGCCTTGACTAAATTCTGATACATACCGCCGGAACAGCCCGCGATCACGCCCTGATCGGCGTAGAATTTTCCGTTGCGAATTTTCTCGGTCAACGGCGCGGCGGGACGTTTCAGCTTCAAGGTGCGGGCAGTGTCCTCCTCTACCATATGTAAAAGGTCTTGCAGATTCTCGTTGAATTCGCGGATGGTGTAGGCGTTCGACGGGTGGAAGGGGAGGGCGATCATCGGTTCAACGCGGCTCAGGTCGATTTCCACGACCGCGTCATAATACGCGCCGTCCAGCGGAGCAAGCTCCAAATAAGCATCAGCTCTGCCGTGCGCGGCGAGGGAGCGGCGCACCGTCTCGTCCGTCTGCCAAACGGAGGACAGGCAGCTTGTCTCCGTCGTCATGACGTCGATGCCGTTGCGGTAATCCATGGAGAGATTGGCGATGCCGTCGCCGAAGAATTCCATCACACTGTTTTTGACGGTGCCCTGCTTGAAGGTCGCGCCGATCAGGGCAAGCGCCACATCCTGCGGGCCGACGCCTGCGCGGGGTGTGCCGGTCAGATGTACGCCAACCACGCGCGGATAGGAAATGTCGTAGGTCTTGCAAAGCAGCTGCTTGACCAGTTCCGGACCGCCCTCGCCGACGGCAAGGGTGCCGTAAGCGCCGTAGCGGGTGTGGGAGTCCGAGCCGAGGAGCATCCGCCCGCCGCCCGCGTACATCTCGCGCATATAGCTGTGGATCACGGCTTGGTGCGCGGGGACAAACTCGCCGCCGTAGCGCTTCGCCGCAGACAAGCCGAACACATGATCGTCCTCGTTGATCGTGCCGCCGACGGCGCAGAGAGAGTTGTGGCAGTTCGTCAGCACATAGGGCAGGGGAAATTCCTTTAAGCCCGAGGCGCGCGCAGTCTGAATGATGCCGACATAGGTAATGTCGTGGGAAGCCATTGCGTCAAACTTCAGCTTCAGATTCTGCATATTGCCCGAGGTATTGTGCTTGGCGAGAATGCGGTAGGCAATCGTCTTTTCAGCGCCTTCCTCACGGGATAACGCGGTCTCCCTTGCTGCGACGAGCTTGCCGTTGAGAAGGAACATGCCTTCATTGTTCACTGTGATCATTTCGAACACCTCCGATTTCTGTCCTTATCATATATCATGAGAAGCGAAAAGTCAAAAACTTTGTAAATTTGGTTGCGGCATGGGAAAAACTATGGTATGATACGCAAAGAGAAGAAAGGTGGAGAGCGCGGTTTGCAGTATATTGTATTGGATATGGAGTGGAATCAGCCATGGCCCGGCTCCTACGCTGCGAAGAAAGTGCTGCCCGTTGAGATTCACGGCGAGATCATACAGATCGGCGCGGTGCGTCTGCTCGAGGACGGAACGGTGGCGGATGAGTTTCAGGTGCTGGTGCGCCCAAAGTATTATAAGAAGCTCAACAGCCGCGTTTCGAAATTAACGGGGCTGCGCGACACCACCCTCCTGGAGGAGGGCTTGCCCTTCACGGAAGCGCTGGCGAGGTTTCGCGCTTGGATCGGCGGCGAGTGCGTTTTCCTCACCTGGGGCTTTGACGACATCCGTATTTTGGAGGATAATATTCTTCTGCACGATGACGAGCCGGACTGGATCACGCAGTGGTATAACGCGCAGATGATCTTTAACGCGCAGACCGGCTGCGGCACGTCGCAGAAGTCGCTTTCCGCCGCAATGGAGCTGATCGGCATCGAGCCGAGCCGCCCTGCGCACGATGCCCTCGGCGATGCTTACCATACGGCGCTGATTTGCAGCCGACTTGACCTGAAACGCGGCATTGCCGAGTACGGACAGGCGCTTCGCAGCCATACGGACGGCTTCCACGGCGATCCCCCCGCAGGGTGCATCAGCAGGACGGTATTTCGCGGCTATGAGGACAAGACCAAGGCGATCAGCGCGATGACCGACCTCAAGAGCCACTGCCCGCAGTGCGGCGCGGAAATGCCGAACGGGGCATGGATTGCGCAGGAGGGACACCGCTATATGACGATGGCAACCTGCGAGACACATGGCAGATATCTCATTCGCATCCGCTTGCAGAAGGAAGAGGACGGAACGATGCGCGTCAGCCGTTTGGTCTATGAGGGCGCGTCCGACGCGGCGAAGAAGTTTGACGAGCTGGCAGCACGCCGCCGTCCTCGCCGCCGCAGAAAGAGAAAATCGGCGAACACCGAAAAAAAGCAGGAACGATAAGCCGTTCCTGCTTTTTATGAAGAAAGGAAAAAGAACTATGCTGGAATGCTTGCCGGAACGCCTGCTTCCGTGGTATGCGGAGCATCACCGAGCGCTTCCGTGGCGGGAAAACAGAGAGCCTTATCGCGTGTGGCTCTCGGAGATCATGCTGCAGCAGACCCGCGTCGAGGCGGTCAAGGGCTATTACGCACGGTTTTTGCGGCAGCTTCCGACCATCGCCGCGCTGGCGGACGCCTCCGAGGAGACGCTTTTGAAGCTGTGGGAGGGCTTGGGCTATTACAGCCGTGTGCGCAATCTGCAAAAGGCGGCGCGGCAGATCATGGAGCGGCACGGAGGAGCGTTTCCGCAGACCTATGACGAGGTGCGCGCGCTGGCGGGTGTCGGACCCTATACGGCGGGGGCGATCTGCTCCATTTGCTTTGACCTGCCGACACCTGCGGTGGACGGCAATGTCCTGCGGGTTGTGTCGAGATTTACGGCGTCTGCTGCGCCGATTACGGACGAAACCGTGAAGCGGGAGACATCCCGGGCGCTTGCGGCGGTTTATCCGGAAGGACACTGCGGGACATTTACGCAGGCACTCATGGAGCTGGGGGCAACGGTCTGCCTGCCGAACGGCGCGCCCTTGTGCGAAAGCTGCCCGCTGCGAGAGCTTTGCGAGTCGGCAAAACAGGGCAGGCAGCGGGACTTCCCCGTCAAAGCGGCGAAAAAACCGCGCAGGGTAGAGGAGCGCACGGTGTTTGTTCTACGCTGCGGAGAAAAGCTTGCCGTCTGCAAGCGCCCGAATCGCGGGCTTTTGGCTGGGCTGTGGCAGTTCCCTGACACATTGGGAACCCTTTCGGCACAAGAGTCGCTTGCGCTGGCGGAGCAATGGGGCGTGCAGCCGCGCGGAATCGAAAAGGTGATCAAGCGTACGCATATTTTTACGCACGTCGAATGGAAGCTGACCGGCTGCTATCTGCAATGTGCGCGGGAGGCTGCTTTCTCATGGTTTACGGAAGCAGAGATCAAAGAAAGCATCGGGCTGCCGACGGCTTATCGACAGTTTCTCGAAGAATAGGCTTGCGCTTTTTCGCAAAACAGGCTATACTGAAGCTACCAAATGAAGGAGGTTTTTACCGATGGAAGAAAAACGCGCACAGTACTCTGAGGACGAGATTCTCACGCTGGAGTTTGACGACGGCGAGAGCTTTGAATGCGGTATTATGGGCATTTTTGACTTGGATGACAAGCAGTATATCGCGCTTGAGGCATTCGACGAGACAAACGATGTTTACCTTTATGAATATGTTCCGACGGATGAGGACTTTGAGCTGGTTGATATCCCCGAGGAGGATTTTGACCGCGTGGCTGCCGAGTTTGACCGTTTGATGGATGAGCCGCTGTAAAAAATGGAGAGGATTACCATGCCGCGCTCCCTCAATGCGGAAGAGTTAGAGCGCTTAACAGATTTTGTTTTCCGCATTAACGCTTCGGAAGGTTCTGCTTACTGCTCAAACAAACGGGAAGTCATTCGGCAAGAGCTTTCGGAGCATGCAAAAAACGGCTTTCTCGCCGTATGCGGCGAAATACCGGACGCTTTGACAGGAGCTGCGTTCTGCTTTTACAGCGAGGAGCATCATATGGCGGACTTCAGCCTCTTGGTTGCGCCCGAGGCGGATTATATGCAGACGGCGGGCGGCTTGTTCGCGGCAATCCGGGAAAAGCTTCCGAAAGAAACGCAATGTAATTTCTTCTTCCCGAAGCAGAATCGGCGCTGTGCGGCTTTCTTGGAGGCGATGCACGCAAAGCGGGAGGTCAACGAGTACGGTCTGCTGCTCCTGCGCGGACAGGAGAAAAACCTCGCCGCACCGGAGGGCGTTGCCGAGCTGGCGCAGGAGGACGCTGCGGAGTTTGCCGCGCTGCATGATGCGGTATTTCCGGAGGTCTATATCTCAGGAAAAGAGATTCTTGCCGCAATCGGAAAGAATCGCAAGGTCTATGTGCTGAAGAAGGACGGGAAGCTGCTTGCCTACGGTGTGCTGCAGCGGCGCAGCGAAACGCGCTCTGCGTCAGAGATTGTCGGCGTGCGTGAGGGCTATCGTCATCAAGGCTACGGACGCCGTATTCTGAGCGAGCTGATCCGCCGCGCCTTTGCCGACGAAAAAACGGAAAAGCTCGACTTGATCGTTGACTGCGATAATGAAAACGCGATGAAGCTCTATTTCGATCTCGGCTTTGAGACGGAATTCGAGAATTGCTGCTATACGATCCAATGATAATCTATTTATGAAAAGGGAAGCGCCGGGCTTTTTCGGCGCTTTCTCTTTTCCAACGATGAAACCACTCGTAGGGCGGGGACATGTCCCCGCCGGTGCAGGCACTACCGACTGCGTACCAATTTGTTCGTCTATACCGTCTGCCGCTTCGCAGACGGCTGGGACATGTCCCAGCCCTACAGGGAGTTTCATGACAACGACACAGAAAGCCACCCGGTTTGTCATTGCGAGGAGCGCAGCGACGTGGCAATCTTATGCAGAAGCTATGGAGTAATACAGACTTGTTTACTTGTACCGTCTGCCCCTTATGCGGTCTTAGTATACTGTTAAATATAAAACTTTATAAAGAAGCTTCGTCTGCGGATCGTAGGGCACGACGACTCGGCGTGCCGTCCGCGAAGCGGCAGACGGTACAGACGAACGAGTTTGTATGCATTTGGTAGTTCCTGCACCGGCGCGCCGAGGTTGTCGCGCCCTACGGCGTACTGCTTCCGATTTCAAGGGTGCGCATTTCAGAAAGTAAAGTTTTAGTCTTAACAGCCTTTTAGGGAATATGATGAATTTTTGCACGCGGAAAAGGATGCACCGAGTTTCTTCAGTGCATCCTTCTTTCATGGCTATTCCAATTCCGCCAGCTCGGCGGTGATGGCGGAGATTTCGTAGGCGGTGCGCTGTTCGGCTGCGCCGTCGATGAGTTTTATGTATTCACGGCTTTGCAGCCTGCCTGTGAGGCGCAGGGGCGTTCCGACGGGGTAGGCGGAGACCTCCTGCGCGCAGCGCCCCCATAGAATGCAGGGCAGATAATCCGCCCGACGGTAGGGACGGTTGACGGCGAGCATGACATCACAGATCTCACGCCCGAGGGGTGTGCGGCGATAAACGGGATCCTTGCAAATGATGCCCTCCAGCGTGACGCGATTATCATGGGGTGCAGAGGTTACGCTGATTTTTTCCGCAAGCACGGAGATGATGAGCCGCCTGCCCTCGCTCGAACGATTGTTGAAGGAGCGTATCTGCCCTTCAACGCACAGCCCGTCGCCCTCTTCCGCGGGCGTTGCCGCCAAAAGCATCTCGGATGCCAGAATTTGCAGTCGGTCAACGGTGCCGGAAAGCCGCGCTACCTCTAAAAAAAACGAATAAAACCGCCGCCCGTGGTTGCTGTGCGAGTATTGCGGCGCGGACGCCAAACAGCCTGTCAGCGTGATATGATTTGCCGATTGTTCCATTCTCCCACCTCGTTCAACTTCTTATGGGAGAGTATATTCGTCCGCAGGGGCGGATATGAGCATAAAACCTTCCCTGTGGGAGACAATAGGGAAGGTTGTTTTTTCGGAGGAGAATGGTATGCAGAATTGGAAACATCGCTACGGGGCTGCGCTCTGCGGCGCGGCGGCGGGAGTGGCGAACGGTTTGTTCGGCGCGGGCGGAGGCATGGTGCTGCTGCCGCTTCTGTCTCGCTTGACGGAAGTAAAGGGGCATGAGAGCTTTGCCTCCTGCGTATGCATTATTCTGCCGCTGTCGATCGTCTCTGCGGGGGTTTATGCGCTGCGGGGCGGCGGTTTTGCCTTGGAATCCGTGCCGTATCTGATCGGCGGCGCGCTGGGCGGTGTGATCGCGGGGCTGGTGCTCAAGCGTCTGCCGACAAAGTGGCTGCACCGTATTTTGGGCGCGTTCATCCTCTGGGGCGGCGCGCGCCTCTTGCTGCAATGAGCGCGCTGCTTGCAGGAATCGCGGGTCTGGTCTGCGGCGTGTTTTCCGGACTCGGCATCGGCGGCGGGACGCTGCTGATGGTATGGATGACTGCTGTAATGGACATGGAGCAGCGTATGGCGCAGGGGATCAATCTGCTCTATTTTTTGCCTACTGCGGCTTGCGCCCTGCTCTTTCACATAAAAAACCGCCTAATCCGCTGGCGCGTCGTGATTCCCGCGGTGATTGCAGGGTGCCTGACCGCTGCGGGAACGGCGCTTTTGGCAACTGCAATCGACGCTTCACTGCTGCGCAAGCTGTTCGGCGGCTTTTTACTCTTGGTCGGTCTAAATGAAATCTTTGGGCGTCATGCGCGGGATAAGAAGGACAAATAACCCTCTAAGATCAGGGAGGCGGCGACGGCATCTACGGTGTTTTTGCGCTTTTTCCCGTGGTAGTTGCAGTCGGAGAGAATGTTGTGCGCCTCTACGGTGGTGCGGCGTTCGTCCCATAAAACAACAGGCATCTGACATTCCCGCTCCACAAGCGCGGCAAACTCCCGATACAACGCGGCGCGCGGACCTTCGCTCCCGTCCATATTGCGTGGAAAGCCCATCACGAGCCGTTCCGCACCGCATTCCTTCACAAGCCTTGCAAGCTCCTGCGCGGTCTTTTGCGGATTGCGGCTGTGAATCACGGTGGTCTGCCCGACGATCATGCCGAGCGCGTCAGAGACGGCAACACCCGTGCGGGCATCGCCGTAATCAATGGCGAGAACTCTCATCAGCTTATCCCTTCTTCTTTTCCAAAAACTTCTGCAGCGGCAGCCAAATCAAAAAGGCCAGCGCGGAGCCGAGCAGCGCCGTCAAAAGCTGCGTGACGGAATAGGCGGCAGGGGCGGAGGCAAGCACCTTTTCCGGCAGACCGCTTGTCGGACCGTAGGCGGGCAGAACGCCCTTTACAATGGTCAGCCACATGATAACGGTTTTAAACACCGCGCCGAAGACCATGCCCGCAATCGGCGACCAGACGGAAGGAAAACGGGAGATCAGCAGCCACAGACAGGCAAAGAGTAAGAAGGTGCCCGCGATGGAGATGAGAACCGTAATGAGCAGGGAAGCGGCGCTCTCCACCTGAAACAGGTCTGCCAGCGAGGAGAGAAAGGCAATGCATAAGCTTGCCCATAACGCGCTTGTCACGGCTGCGACCGTCAGCACAAGGCGGAAACGGTCATCGGAGAACTCCAGACGCTCTGCCTTTCCGGCGCGCTGCCCAAGCTTGCTGACAAAGAGCCAAACGAAGACGACAAGCACGAGATTGCCGAGCATGATGCAGGGCAGCAGAAGCGGAATCGCGCTGATCAGCGGGCTGCCCGTGATCCACCAAGCTGTCAGCGGCGCGATCAATGAAATGGCTGCGCCGCTGAGAAAACCGCAGGAGAGTGTGGCAAGAATCAGCACCGCGTTCACGATGGAACCGGTGATGTAGGGCGAGACATTTTTCAAAAACTGACTTGCGATACACAGCGCCAAAAGCAGCGCCGTGCGGCATAGCAGACGTACATTCAATTTCATGGCACAGCCTCCTTTTTTTCTATTATAAGCATAGTCGGCAGGAATTACAAGTTTTTTCTCTTTGGGGCTTGACAGGCTTTTTCACGCGTGCTATTCTGTCTCTGCTAAAAAAGTTAACCACTACTAACTTGGGAGGGAGAACAATGACATTAAAGGAGCTTGCGGTCGGCAAGAGTGGGCTGATCACCGCGGTCGGCGGGGAAGGCGACCTGCGCTGCCGTTTGCTGGACATGGGGTTGATTCCGAATACCAAGGTTACCGTGATGAAGATCGCGCCGATGGGCGACCCGATGGAGATCCGTCTGCGTGGCTATGAGCTGACCCTTCGTTTAGAGGATGCCGCAAAGATCGAGGTTATGCCGGAGGTGAGCGGAAAATGATGTTCGCATTGGTCGGGAATCAGAATTGCGGCAAGACCACCTTGTTCAACCAGCTTACGGGGGCCAATCAGCATGTCGGCAATTTCCCCGGTGTGACCGTAGACAGTAAGACGGGACAGATGCGCGGCGCGAAGGGCTGCAATGTGACAGATCTCCCGGGCATCTATTCCATGCGCCCTTACACCGGAGAGGAGATCGTCACGCGGGACTTCATTTTAAACGAACATCCCGACGGCATTATCAATATTGTCGATGCGACGAATATTGAGCGGAACCTCTATCTGACGCTGCAGCTGCTGGAAATGGGCATCCCAATGGTGCTGGCGCTCAACATGATGGATGAGGTGCGCAACAACGGCGGCACGATTGATGTCGCCAAAATGTCGGAGGAGTTAGGAATCCCCGTCGTGCCGATCTCAGCGGCGAAAAATGAGGGCATCGACGAGCTGATTGAGTGCGCCGTGCGGACGGCGAAGGAAAAGCGCAGCCCGAAACGGGTGGATTTCTGCGATGACGGGCCTGTCCACCGCTGCATCCATGCCGTCTCGCACCAAATTGAAGACCACGCTCGAAATGCGGGCATGGCGCGCCGTTTTGCCGCGACAAAGATGATCGAGGGCGACAAGGATATTATAGACCGCCTTTCCATCAACCAAAACGAGCTGGAGCTTTTGGAGCACAGCATCGTCGAGATGGAGAACGAGGGCGGATTGGATCGCAATGCCGCCATTGCTTCGATGCGCTATGATTATATTGAGCGCTTGTGCGCGAAAACGGTCGTGAAATGCCGCGAGAGCAAGGAACACATCCGCTCCGTGCGCATTGACAAGGTGCTGACGAACAAATATGCCGCCATTCCGATCTTTATCGGTATCATGCTGACGGTCTTTTGGCTGACCTTTGATGTGGTCGGCGCGTTTTTGCAGGATCTGTTGGCGCTTGGCATTGATAAGTTAGGCGCTGTGGTGGATTCCGCCTTGTCCTCCTATGGGCTGAATCCGGTGGTACATAGTCTGATCATTGACGGCGTGTTCGCGGGTGTCGGCTCGGTTGTGAGCTTTTTGCCGATTATCGTTGTCATGTTCTTCTTCCTCTCCATTTTGGAGGATACCGGCTATATGGCGCGCGTGGCGTTCGTGATGGATAAGCTTTTGCGCAAAATCGGACTTTCCGGCCGCAGCTTTGTGCCGATGCTGATCGGTTTTGGCTGCACCGTCCCGGCGGTCATGGCGACGCGCACGCTGCCGTCCTCGCGCGACCGCAGAATGACGATTTTGCTCACGCCGTTTATGAGCTGCTCCGCAAAAATTCCGATTTACGCGGTGTTCGCAGCGGCATTTTTCCCGAATTACGCGGCGCTGGTGATGGGGCTGCTCTATTTCGGCGGAATGCTGATTGGCGTGCTGATCGCGCTTCTGATGAAAAAGACCGCGTTCCGAGGCAAGCCTGTTCCCTTTGTCATGGAGCTTCCGAACTACCGTATGCCGTCCGTTAAGAGCGTTATGATGCTGCTGTGGGACAAGGCGAAGGATTTCCTGCAGCGGGCATTCACGATCATTTTTGTTGCGACGTTGGTCATTTGGTTCTTGGAATCCTTTGATACACATCTTAATTTTGTCACGGACAGTGCGAACAGCCTGCTTGCCTCGGTGGGCAAGGTCTTAACGCCGATTTTCGCGCCGCTCGGCTTCGGCGACTGGCGTATTACCACCGCCCTTGTCACGGGCTTTACGGCGAAGGAGGCAGTCGTCAGTACCCTCGGTATCCTGACGGGTACGGGCATGGAGAATCTGAGTGCGGGACTTGCCGGATTGTTTACGACCGCGTCCGCGATCAGCTTTTTGACCTTCACGCTGCTCTATACCCCTTGTGTCGCGGCAATCGCGGCAATCGGGCGCGAACTGGGCGGCAAATGGCGCGGCGCGCTGGTTGCGGTGTTCCAGTGCGTAGTCGCATGGATTGTTGCGGCGCTGGTCTATTTGCTCGCAAGCGCGGTGTTCTGAGATGGGCTGGCTGGAAATCATCCTGCTCGCCCTGCTCGGGCTGTGGCTGCTCGGTTCGCTGCTTTGGGTCTTCCGCAGAAAAAGGCGCGGCGTCTGCAACGGCTGCTGCGCGGCCTGTGATAGACACTGTAAATAGAGTAAGCAGGAAACGATAAGAGCAGCACTTGGGTACATCCAAAACGTTATGCAGACATAGAGTGACGGCTCGGCTTTGCGTCCTTACTGTGAAACCCCATATAGGAAGGGAGAAGTCCCTGCCCTATATGGGTTGTTTCATTTATCGCGGCGCTTTTCCGTATGCAGATGGTTAAAAGCGACACCGTAGCAGGAGAGTGCTGTGATATCATGCCAAATTTCTTGAAAAAAGCAAGAAAAATGCTTGACCTGCTTGACTTCTTATGATAAGATAACCCTACCTGCGAATTTGGGGGCTTTTTTTGTGCGCCCATTTTCACCCGCGGAAAGCGCCATGTAGTTTCGGCGATTTGCTAAATTTTTGATAGCCGTGGGGACACAGGGAGGCAAAGTTTTAAGGAGGTGCCGAACAATGCGAGTTAAGATCACGCTCAGATGCAACGAATGCAAGCAGAGAAACTACAACACCATGAAGAACAAGAAGAACGACCCCGACCGTCTGGAAATGAAGAAGTATTGCAGGTTCTGCAGAAAGCATACCGTTCATACCGAAACGAAGTAAGCGAAAGGATGAAACAAAATGGCAGAAGCTAACAAAAAGCCGAATTTCTTCGTCCGTACCGGCAAAAAGTTCGCCAAGTGGTTTCGCGAGATGAAGAGCGAGCTGAAGAAGGTCGTTTGGCCCTCCGGCAAGCAGCTTGTGAATAATACCCTTGTCGTCCTCGCCGCTGTCCTTATCGTCGGCATTATCGTCTGTCTGTTCGATTATGTCGCGGGTTGGGGTATCGGTCTGCTCAAGAATCTTTTCTAAATCGGTATGGCAGAAGCAGCAAAATGGTATGTTGTGCATACCTATTCCGGTTATGAAAACACCGTAAAAGCGACCATCGAAAAGACGGTCGAAACCAGACAGCTGCAAGACATCATCCATCAGGTATCCATCCCGATGGAAACCGTCACCGAAATTACCGACAACGGTCCGAAAACCTATGACCGTAAGGTGTTCCCCGGTTATGTGCTGGTGAAAATGGTAATGACGGACGACGCTTGGTATATTATCAAGAATGTCCGCGGCGTCACAGGCTTTGTCACTTCGGGCAGCAATAAACCCACGCCTCTGACGGAGGACGAGGTATATCAGCTCGGTGTGGAAAAGCGAGAGATCGTTGTCGGCTACGACGTGGGCGATACCGTCGCCATTGTGGACGGCCCGCTCAGCGGCTTTAACGGAGAAGTCGAAATGCTCGACATCGAGAAAAATAAGGTTCGCGTGACCGTTTCCATGTTCGGTCGCGAAACGCCTGTCGAGCTGGAGCTCGATCAGGTTGAGGTTGTCTCCGAATAACAAAAGCATTCGGTCACAAACGTGGGAGGGGTTTTCAAATTTCCCCCGCCAAATTACGCGCAAGCGTATCACCACATTTCTAATTGGAGGTGCTTATCATGGCACAAAAGGTTACCGGTTATATCAAACTTCAGATTCCCGCCGCAAAGGCGACTGCGTCGCCCCCTGTCGGACCGGCTCTCGGTCAGCACGGCGTCAACATCGCGCAGTTCATTAAGGAATTCAACGAGCGCACGAAGGATCAGGCAGGCTTCAAGATCCCTGTCGTTATTACGGTCTATTCCGACCGCAGCTTCTCCTTCATCACTAAGACCCCCCCGACCCCGACCCTCATTCTGAAGGCTGTCGGTCAGGAGAAGGGCTCCGGCGTTCCCAACAAGAACAAGGTTGCCACCATCACCAAGGCACAGGTTCGCGAGATCGCCGAGAGAAAGATGCCCGACCTCACCGCCGCTACCATCGAAGCCGCGATGAGCCAGGTTGCCGGCACTTGCCGCAGCATGGGCATTACTGTTGTTGACTAATTTGCTGCCGAGGCGTAATGCCTCAATATGTGGGAGGATTTTCATTTCCGCATTCACCACTTTAAGGAGGATATAACATTGTTTAGAGGTAAAAAATATAAGGACAGCGCGAAGCAGATCGACCGCTCCGTGCAGTATGAAGTAGCCGACGCTCTGGCGCTCGTCGTCAAGACCGCTCCGGCAAAGTTCGACGAGACCGTCGAAATCCACATCAAGCTCGGCGTTGACTCCCGTCACGCTGACCAGCAGGTTCGCGGCGCCATCGTTCTCCCGAACGGCACCGGCAAAACCCGCAAAGTCCTCGTGTTCGCCAAGGACGCGAAGGTTGACGAAGCCAAGGAAGCCGGCGCGGACTATGTCGGCGGCATGGAGCTCGTTGAGAAGATCACCAAGGAAAACTGGTTTGACTTTGACGTCGTCGTCGCGTCGCCCGACATGATGGGTATTGTCGGCCGTCTCGGTAAGGTTCTCGGCCCGAAGGGCTTGATGCCGTCCCCGAAGGCAGGTACCGTCACCCCGAACGTCGCTGCCGCCGTCAAGGAGATCAAAGCAGGTAAGATTGAGTACCGTTTGGACAAGACCAACATCATCCACTGCCCCATCGGCAAGGTTTCCTTCGGTGCGGAAAAGCTCACGGAAAACATGAACACCCTGCTCGGCGCCGTCATCAAGGCGAAGCCCGCCGCGGCAAAGGGTCAGTATATCCGTTCCTGCGTCGTCGCCTCCACCATGGGCCCCGGCGTCAAGGTCAACACCGCGAAGCTGTAATTTCAGATCAAAAAAACGGGAAGCACGCAGCCGCTGCTTCCCGTTTTTCATTGAAGAGACAGAAGTGAAAAAGTTTCAAAAAAGCAAAAAAATGCTTGACAATCTACAGAAAATCTGCTAATATAGTCGCGTTGCCAAAGACAGCAGGAGGCTTTCGAGCCGTAACGGGACAGATCCTGCCGAGGTTGCACAAAACGATACGATTTTTGTGTCCTCATGTCTCTTGGCATGAGGTTATTTTTTTCGGAGGTGACATACATTGCCCAATTCTAAGGTACTCGAAAGCAAGAAGGCAATTGTTGATGCACTCGCCGACAAGCTGCAGGGCTCTACCGCCGCTGTGTTTGTTGACTACAAGGGCATCACTGTCGCACAGGATACCGAGCTGCGCAATAAGTTCCGTGAGGCAGGCGTAGAATATACCGTCGTGAAGAACACGCTCACTCGTTTTGCCGCCAACAAGGCAGGCTACAACCAGTTTGACGAGCTGCTCAACGGCACAACTTCTCTCGCCACCACCACCGGCGACCCCATTGCTCCGGCTCGCATCGTCTGCGAATTTGCCAAGAAGAACAAGAACGTTCTGAAAATCAAGGGCGGCTTCGTTGAAGGCTCCGTCCTGTCCGTCGAACAGCTGCAGGGCTTCGGCGAGCTTCCCAGCAAGGATGCTCTTATCGCGCAGGTGCTCGGCACGTTCCTCGCCCCCATCTCCTCTTTGGCGTTTGTGCTTGATCAGATCCGCCAGCAGAAGGAAGGCCCCGCTCCCGCAGAAGCTGCGGAAGCCTAATTTACCATTAAAATTACATTAGGAGGATTTTACAATGTCTGAAAAAATCGCTGCTCTGATTGAAGAAGTTAAGGGCCTTTCCGTTATGGAACTGGCTGAGCTTGTCCATGCCCTTGAGGACACCTTCGGTGTTTCCGCCGCTGCCGCTGCTGTTGCTGCTCCCGCTGCCGCTGCTGCCGAAGTTGAAGAGAAGACCGAGTTCGACGTTATCCTGAAGGACTGCGGCGCTTCCAAGCTGAATGTCATCAAGGTTATCCGCGCTGCCACCGGCCTCGGCCTGAAGGAAGCGAAGGAAATCGCCGACAACTGCCCGAAGACCCTGAAGGAAGGCATCTCCAAGGAAGACGCGGAGAAGCTCGCCAACGACCTCAAGGAAGCCGGCGCTACCGCAGAGATCAAGTAATTTATCTCAATCCCAACCACAAAACCCGAAGCTACGCTGTCTGCATAGCTTCGGGTTTTCCTTGTGCGCACGGTGATCGGACATTCCAAACACAGGGGTCGGTTCTGTGTGTTGGCAGTGAGCAGAGAGCCTTTCCTTTCTGATAAATTTATCTCCGCGCTGCCAAGCTTAGTTCTATGCCTAAATATAATAGAAGAATGTCACTGTCAACGTAATAATGCATAAGATACTGAAGGATTAAGCTTTTTGAAAAAGGAGAAATAAAAGTAGCTTTTTTTGTAAATCTATGCTAAAATATTCGACAGTATTTTTGTTTACAGCAACGCCTGAATAACGGTTGGGGAATGAGAGATATGAATGCAGCTGCGGTACATACAAACAGTGCGCTTTCTCCTCCTGTGAGAGATGAGAAAAGCAGTGCGCCCTTGGTTTCGGTTGTGATGCCTGCTTATAATGTGGCGCCTTATATAGAGCAAGCTGCCAAGTCTGTGCTTACGCAAAGTGTATGCGATTTGGAATTGCTGATCGTTAACGATGCCTCTACAGATGATACGGCGATGCTTGCGGATTCGATTGCTGCGCAGGATGCGAGGGTAAGGGTACTTACAAATGAATGCAACTGCGGTGTAGCGGTGGCGCGCAATCGCGGCATTGCCGCAGCGAGAGGGACGTATATCGCGTTGCTGGACGGGGACGATTATTGGTATCCCGAAAAGCTGGAAAAGCAACTCGCTTTGGCGGAAAAGACCGGCGCGGAAATCATTTATTGCTCCTATGATATGGTGGAAGAACGTGATGAACCATTGCGCCGCGCATTTATTGTTCCGCCGGAGACAAGCTATAAAAAAATGTTGTCCCGCAATGTGATTAGCTGCTCGACGGTGCTTCTCGAGGCGTCGGCATTACAGCCATCGCCCTTCGGAACTGCGAAGGATTATTCGGAAGACTTTCTCCTTTGGATGCAACTGTTAGAAAACGGGAAACGTGCCGTCGGCTGCACAGAAGTGCTGGCCGCGTATCGCCTGCTGCCGCAATCGCGCTCCTCAAAAAAGCTGCGTTGTGCGAGAGGACGCTGGACGGTCTACCGAAAGAAGCTGCAACTGTCTTTTTTCCGTTCGTCGATCAGTTTTCTCAGCTATGCCTGTTACGGCGTAAAAAAATATATCGGACTGCGCAGATAAGTATTACTGCCGAAGGTTCGATCATCCTGTGAGGGCGACATGAGACTACGCTTTATCAATTTTCTGAAAAGACATGTCGGGCTGCTCGGCTTCTGCCGTGCGGCAATACGTGTCATGATGAAAATAACCTATTTGTTTCCGATTCGGAAAAAGACGATGCTTTTTTCATCCTTCGGCGGAAGAAACTTTGACGACAGTCCTCGTGCGATTTATGATGAAATCTGCAACCGGAGAGAATTTGACGATTGGAAGCTCATCTGGGCGTTTGTTGAGCCGGAACGATTTACCTTGCCGCGCGGCGAGAAGATAAAAATAGATTCCTTTCATTTTTTCCGCACATTGTTTACAGCGCGGGTATGGGTGAGCAACTCGGGCATGGATCGCGGTTTTGAGTTGAGAAATCCGCGCATTTTGCGTGTTGAAACTTGGCATGGTACACCGCTCAAGAAGATCTGCGGTGAGGAGAATACGAACGCGATCAAGAAAAACCGTTATGTGCGCGCTCCGGACAAAACAGCGATCCGCTGCGCGCAAAGCGAGTACGACCGTGAGATCCTTGCACGCGTGCTGGTTGCGGAGAAGGACACCTTCCTGCTGTGCGATCTTCCGAGAAATGATACGCTTTTGCGTTATACGCCGAAGGACAAAGCTGCCATCCGCAGCACTCTCGGAATTCCGAAGGGCAAAAAGGTTCTGCTCTATGTGCCGACCTATCGGGAATATTTGCTGAACGAGAAGAAGGAAACCTATCTCGCGCCGCCCATTGACTTCAAAAAATGGGAGGAACGTTTGGGCGGGGAATATGTACTTTTGATCCGCGCGCATTATGCCGTGAGCGCTGCGCTTGCGCTGGCGGAGAACGACTTTGTACGCGACGTATCCGCCTATGAACGGTTGAACGATCTCTATGCAGTAGCGGATGTGCTGCTTTCCGACTATTCCAGCGCCTTTATTGATGCTTCCATCCTTAATATGCCGATGCTTTGCTTTGCTTACGATTTGGAGGAGTACGAGGAAAAACGTGGTCTGTACATTGACTTGGCGGAGAATCTTCCATGCCCCGTTTGTAAAACGGAGGATGAGGTTTTGGATGAGATCGCGCATCTGGATAAGGCGGAGGCTTCTGCGCAGACAGAACGATTCCGCCGCCGTTTCGCGCCATACGCGGGGCACGCGACAGACACGGTTGTTGATGAAATGCAAAGGAGATTGAAGTTATGAAGCGCGTCATTACATACGGCACCTTTGATCTGCTCCATTACGGTCATATTAATCTCCTGCGCCGCGCAAAGCAGCTCGGCGATTATCTGATTGTAGCGCTCTCGACAGACGAGTTCAACCGAGAGATGAAGCATAAAACCTGTTATTTCAATTATGAGCAGCGCAAGGAACTTTTAGAGGCGATCCGCTATGTCGATTTGGTCATCCCCGAAACCTGCTGGGAGCAAAAGACGTCGGATGTTGCGCTGTACCATATTGATACCTTTGTAATCGGTGATGATTGGAAGGGGAAATTCGATTTTCTGAAGGACCGGTGTGAGGTTGTCTATCTACCTCGCACAAAGGAGATCTCCAGCACAAAGATTAAGCAGGACCTAAATCACTGAATGGAGAAGACAATCATGCGGCTATCGGTGCTGTGTGCGACAATGGATCAAAACGATCTGTCAAAGTTTAAAACGATGCATATCCGCTCTGATGTGATTTTTGCGAATCAGTGCGATAGAAATGAAACAATGTCAACATCGCTGGAAGGACACAAGATAACAATGCTGTCCACGACAACGCGCGGCGTCGGCTTAAACCGGAATCTTGCCTTGCAGGCTGCGGATGCCGAGATCCTTCTTTTTGCCGACGATGATATTACATATTATGACGGCTATGCAGAGGCAGTTGTGAGGGCGTTTGATGCGCTGCCGGATGCCGATCTACTTGTTTTCAGCGTTGATATTGTCAAAAACGGGCAGATTATGGAAAAACGGCGCAATACGGTGAGAAGGCTGCACACTTGGAATTCTTTAAAATACGGTGCATGCGTTTTGGCTGCGCGGCGTACGTCGCTTTTGCAGGCGCGCGTTTCCTTTTCACAGTTATTCGGCGGCGGCTGTATCTACGGCAGCGGAGAGGATTCGCTCTTCCTGCTTGACTGCTTACGCAAAGGACTGCGGCTTTACTCCCACAGCTTTGTTTTGGGTGCCTGTTCCAAGGATTCTTCGTCTTGGTTTACCGGCTATCACGAAAAGTTCTTTTATGACAAGGGAGCGTGGATCGCTGCCGCTTTCCCGCAGATGGGTGCGCTCTATCGGCTGTATTTTTCGTACCGTTATCGCGGGAAGACAGAGATTTCCATGCGGGAAATGCGCCGCTTGATGCGCAGAGGTCAAAAAGGCTACCGAACGTTGCTGCCATGGTGCGAAGGATGTGTGAGTTGTGAAACGGGTTCTGATTCTGGCGAATAACTGCCTGTCCGATACAAACGCAAACGGCAGAACGCTTTCCAATATGCTTTCCGGCTATCCGAAGGAATGCCTTGCACAGTTTGCCCTGCAGGCGGATCATCCGGATTTTGCGTGCTGTGAGAACTATTTTTTTGTTTCGGATTCGGAAGCGCTGCGTGCGTTTGTCAAGGGCACGAAGGTTGGCAGACGCTTAAATAAACCGGAGCAGCCCGGCACGCCCCGGACGGGTACGGAACGAAAACGCGCGCGAACGCCCTTGACGATGCTGCTGCGCAACCTCGTGTGGAACAGCGGGCGATGGAAAAAGGGCGGCTTTTGCACGTTTGTCCGCGACTTTGCGCCGGAGGTAATCTTGCTGCAGGCGGGGGACTGTGCCTTTCTGCTTCGCTTGGCGAGAAAGCTTTCAAAGGAATACCATGTCCCGCTTGTGATTTATAACAGCGAGGGGTATTATTTTAAGGATTACGATTATTTTCGAGCGTGGGGACCGGCACATTTCTGCTACCCTCTGTTTCGCCTGCAGCTTTGCAGAGAGTTTCGCAAGACAATGCGCTCTGCCTCCTATGCAGTTTATAACTGCGAAGCGCTGCAAAAAGCCTATGCCGCTGCGTTTTCCACGCCGTCTTCGGTCATTTATACCGCTACGCGGCTGCGCCCCGGCGAAACAAACGTTGAAAATCCTCTGCCGCGCATTTCCTATTACGGAAATTTGGGCGTCGGCAGGCATGAAGCGCTGCTTACGGTTGCAGGAGCCTTACGCGAGCTTGCGGAGGACTGCTGTATAGATGTATACGGAAAAGCACCGAGCGAGGAGATCGAACGGGCGCTGAAGGAGTGCCGACAGATCCGTTTTCACGGCTTTGTCAGCTATGCACAGGTGCAGGAGGGAATGCGCGAGAGTGATATTCTCCTGCATATCGAGAGCTTTGACGACTTTTACCGTGTGGATTCTCAATATGCTTTTTCAACGAAGATCGCGGACAGCCTTGCCTGCGGGAGATGCTTTCTTCTCTTTGCGCCGCAGGAGTTTGCCTGTGCGCAGTATCTGCGGGAGAATGAGGCGGCTTATGTTGTCTCCGACCTGCCGACGCTCAAACAAACGCTGGACAGACTCCTTCACGCACCGGAGACGAGAGAACGATACATTGCGAACGCCTTGCGGTTAGTTGAAAAGAATCATTCACCTGAGATAAACGCAGCGGGTTTTGCGAAAATTCTGAACGATGTCAAAACGGAGGAGAAAACGTGAAGGTCTTGCAGGTCAACTGTGTCTATGGAAAGGGAAGCACGGGGAAAATTGTGCGCGATATTCACACCTTTTTGCAAGCAGAGGGAATCGAGTCGCTTGTCTGTTATGGGCGCGGCGAAAAGGTCACCGAAGCGGGAGTCTATAAAACCTGCGGCGAGCTGTATTCCAAATGCAACAATCTGTTGTCCCGTTTTACCGGATTGATGTATGGCGGCTGCTTCCTTTCCACGCGGCGGCTGATTGATGTGATTGTGCGGGAGAAGCCGGACATTGTGCATCTGCACTGCATCAACGGCTATTTTGTCAACCTTTACCGTTTGACGAATTGGCTGAAGAAGCATAAAATCAATACGGTATTGACGCTGCACGCCGAGTTCCCGTATACCGCAAGCTGCGGGTATGCACTTGAATGCGAAAAGTGGAAAACCGGATGCGGGAGCTGTCCACGCTGGCGGCAGGTGACAAAAGCCCTTTTTTTCGACCGAACCCACACCTCCTGGAGGCGGCTATATGACGCTTATTGCGGCTTTGACAGACTGACAGTCGTCTCTGTCTCGCCTTGGTTGCGTACCCGTGCAGAGTGCTCTCCGATGCTGAAGGACAAACACCATGCGGTTGTCTTGAACGGCTTGGATACTGCGGTTTTTCATCCCTATGACGATGCCGCAACGCTTCGACAGCGCCTCGGTATCGGTGACGCGAAGGTGGTGCTTCATGTGACTGCCTCTTTCTCTGACGCAGCGGGACATATCAAGGGCGGAAGCTATGTTTTGGAGCTTGCGCGTCGTTTGGAAAGAGAAAATATTATCTTCCTTGTCGCAGGTTCCCATTCTTTGACGTCGGCGCCGCCGAAAAATGTGCGGTTACTCGGAAAGCTGTCCAATCAAAAAGAACTGGCGCGGTTGTACAGTCTTGCGGACGTAACGCTGCTGACGAGCAAGCGCGAGACCTTCTCTATGCCGCTTGCCGAGAGCCTTTGCTGTGGCACACCGGTAGTCGGCTTCCGCGCGGGCGGGCCTGAGAGTATTGCGATTCCGGAATACACATATTTTACCGAATACGGTGATACCGATGCGATAGAGGCAGTGCTTCTGCAAGCGCTGCAGCGAGGAAAAGCAAAGCAGATATCCGAAGCAGCAGGGGTCTATGACAGTGCGCAGATGGCGCAGAATTACCTTCGTATCTATCAAAAGGATTGTGGCGCCTTATGAATAAAACCGACAACAGAATCAATAGAATTATCCTTTTCGAAACACTGGTCATTGCGTTGATCGTTCTGTCGACGTTGTTAAAGCTTAATACATTGGTTAGCCTGCTGTTTTCCGCTTCCTTTCTATTAGTACTGCTGCACCTGTCCTTGATTATGACGAAGAAAATCAGCGAGCTCGGGGTAGCTGCTTTAATGATCGCGTTTGCTTCGTTTATTTGTGTGCTCATCAATGCGTTTATTAAAAATGTGTCGATCAGTCCTGCGTACTTTAAAGACGTGATTTTTCTCCTCTCAACAATTTTCTATCTTTATATTGCCGATGACACCTCTGTTGAGCAAAAAACTGCGGAGTTTATTCTGAAAGCAAATTTGCTGATTGCGCTTTTGTTCCCACTGGCTTTTTTTTCCATCCCCTATGAGAAAGTTGCCGGATGCATTACGTTAAATTTTACGAATTCAAATCTTACGGGACTGTGGTTGTACTTGTATATCGTGTATGCCGCGCTGTCATTTATAGCGCTGCGGGGCGTATGGCGTATTGCTGCTGCGGTTGCATTTGGGCTTGACTGCTATTTGCTGATTCTGACACAGGCGCGGAATGCAATGCTCGCCGCTTTGGTTGCTTTGGTTCTGTTTTTGCTCGTGCGTTTCAAAAAGACATTGTCGTTTTCAAACACTTTCTTATTAATCATTAATTTGCTGCCGCTTCTTGTTGTACCGCTTTACTTGCTGCTGATTCAGCCAATCATCGACAAAGGCTGGCTGGATTTTTTGATCTCGCCCGGAAAGGCGTTAGATTCGAGGGTTACGATTTGGAGGGAATGCTTTGAAAAGCTGAAGGGAAGCTGGCTGTTCGGCAATTATGCGGAGCTGAGCGGCAATCGCCATAATGCGGATATGGTGCTGCTCTGTTCCTATGGTATGTTTGTCCTGATTGGCGTTTTGGTTTACCTTTATGTCATTATGCGGCGTGCGAATAGGAAGACAACGAAGAAAACACAGCTTTATGCGCTTGCGGCGTTTATCAGTGTGCTCTTTATGGGCACAGGAGAGGGCGCGCTTTTCTCCGGCGGCATTGGCATTTACCTGCCCGCCTGCAGCTTTTTGCTCCTTGCAAACGGCAATTATGAGTTGCCTCTCCCGCCAAAACCGAAGAAAGCCGCGAGTAAGTACAGGAGATACTGATATGAAACAGGATGTAAAAAAACCGCTGTCGGTTGTTTTTGCCTCAAATTGTTATACGATTCATCAGACTGACGTTTCAGAGCAGTTATACCGACTATGTGAGGGAAGATATACTTTTATCGAAACCGTTCGTGCAGGAAATAAGGGAAAGCGTTACGGATTATCTACGGAGAATGTACCGTTTTTGAGACAGTATTTCGACCCTGCCCAAAAAGCCGAGTGTGATTTACTGCTGCAAACGGCGGATGTTCTCTTGATCGGCAGCGCGCCGGATGCCTTGTTCCGCAGCAGACTGCGGGAAAATAAGCTGACCTTCCGCTATGCCGAACGTTTTTTTAAAGAGAAGCTGACGCTGCGCACTTATCCGCACGCAATGGCAAGCGCATGGCTCCATCACGGACGCTATCGTTTTCGTCCGGTGTATATGCTCTGCGCAAGCGCTTTCACTGCGGCGGACTGCCGTAAGTTTGGCAATTACCGAAATCGTACCTATCAATGGGGTTATTTCCCGGAAAAGATCAGTTATCCGAGCGTGGATTCCCTGTTGGAACAAAAGGAGCCAAACAAGCTGCTTTGGTGCGGGAGACTGATCCAATGGAAGCATCCTGAGGCGGCATTAGTCGTTGCTCGATATCTGAAGGATCACGGCTGCGCTTTTTCCATGGATATGATCGGGGAAGGCGCCATGCAAAGCTTCCTGCAAGAGCAGATTGCGCGCCTTGGACTGACTGCCGAAGTGCAGCTTCTCGGCGCGATGCCGCCGCAGCAGGTGCGGGAAAGGATGGAACGAGCATCGGTATTCCTATTTACTTCTGACCGCGGCGAGGGCTGGGGCGCCGTGCTGAACGAGGCGATGAACAGCGGCTGCGCAGTTGTTGCAAGCCATGCCATCGGCTCCGTACCGTTCCTTTTAGAGGACGGCAAGAACGGAAGAATCTACCGTGATGGGGACTTGGAGGAGCTTTGCTCCAAAACACTCTCGTTGCTTCAGCAACCGGCGGAGAGAGAACGGCTCGGCCGCGCTGCGTATGAGACAATCCAAACCCGGTGGAATGCGGAAACCGCAGCAAAGCGCTTTTTGTCACTTGCCGAGGCGATTTTGCGTGGAGAAAAGAAGCCGCAGCTTTTTGCCGATGGGCCGTGCAGTCGGGCTGAGATTTTAGAAGATGCATGGTATCCCCCAAAAAAACGGGAGGGTAGAACCCAAGAAGGATAAACGATGAAGTTTCGGAATTTGTTGAAAAACAGAATTGCACAAAATGCCGGTTGGCTGATCTTCGGCAAGGTCGGGCAGATGGCCGTGAACTTTCTGATTGGACTGCTGACTGCACGCTTCCTTGGTCCTTCCAATTATGGCTTGCTGAGTTATGCTGCCGCATATACAGCGTTTTTCTCTGCAATCTGTTCCCTTGGAATTAACAGCGTCCTTGTGAAAGAAATCATTGACCGACCTTCGCAGCAGGGAACTACCCTCGGAACCGCATTGGGACTGCGTGCGGCTGCCAGTGTGCTTTCCGCCCTTAGCCTCATGTGTCTGACGATGCTTGTCGATGCCGGTGAGCCGGAGACAATCGCGGTGGTTTCCTTGAGCGGTCTGTCCTTGATATTCCAGATCTTCGAGACCTTTCAGTATTGGTTTCAGTCTCGGTTAGAGTCCAAGGTTACGGCAGTGCTGACCTTGCTGGCATTTACGCTGACTGCCGTCTATAAGGCGGTCTTGCTTGCGCTGAAAAAAAGCGTCGAATTCTTTGCCTGCGCCAATGCCTTGGACTATCTGCTCCTTGGAATCTTTCTGTTTATTGCCTACCGGAAACATCACGGCGCCAAACTCCATTTTTCATGGAGCTACGGAAAGGAGCTTTTGAAAAAAAGCAAATACTTCATTCTGCCTGCATTGATGATCTGTGTTTACAACCAGACAGATAAAATGATGCTGAAGCAAATGCTTTCCGATGCGGAGGTTGGCTATTACGCGACTGCGGTCTCACTTTGCAATGTATGGTGCTTTGTCCTATCCGCCATCATTGATTCAATCACGCCATCCATCTACGAAGCGAATCGTACTGATCCGGTGAGATTTCGACGGCGCAATCAGCAATTATATGCGATTGTGTTCTATTTATCCATGGCGGTTTCTGCCATATATACGCTCTTGGCCTCACCTGCCATCCGCATCCTCTATGGAGCTGAGTACCTTCCTGCGGCGGCTCCGCTCCGCATTATCACATGGTATACTGCGTTTTCTTATCTCGGTGTTGCAAGAGGGATATGGATCATTTGCAAGAACTGCCAAAAGTATCTGATATGGGTGTATCTTTGTGCCGCGCTTGCAAACGTAGGGCTGAATTTACTTTTAATCCCGCGAATGGGAGCGTCCGGTGCGGCGCTGGCATCGCTCGCGGCACAGATCACAACGGTATTTGTCGTGCCTTTCTTCATAAAACCCTTGCGGGAAAACACAAAGCTGATGCTTGAAGCAATTCTGCTGAAGGATTTGCTGCATAGGAAAAAAAGAAAAATCTGAGACAATGGAGGTGAAAATATGCTGAACGAACAAGAACGCGGTATTATCCTATTGATCCGCAGCGCTTTGACCGGACGGGCGGAGAACCTTCCCGCAGCGTTTGACCTTGCGTCTGCCGTTGCGCTTACGATTCAGCATCAGATCACGCCGTTGATATATTACGGAGCGGTGAACTGCGGCCTCGCGCCGGACAACGTCGGCATGAACAAGCTTCTGTCCCTGACGGCACAGCTGATTTCCATCGGCGAGAGCCAAATGCTTGAGCTTTCTCGGCTCACGCGCGCCTTTGAGGAAGAAGGCGTGGATTACCTGCTCCTTAAGGGCTGCGTAATGAAGCAATTGTATCCGCAACCGGAAATGCGTGTGATGTCCGACGTAGATATTCTGATTCGTCCTTCCCAGTATGAGAGAATTAAGCCAATCATGCGTCAGCTCGGCTTCACGGAGGGGATTGAGAGCAATCATGAGCTGCCTTGGTCGAAACGGAATATCCATGTTGAATTGCATAAGCGGCTGATCCCCTCGTATAACGAGGATTATTACGCCTATTTTGGCGACGGCTGGATGCGTGCAAAGCCGACGGGAGCCGGAAGCCACCGCTACCGTTTTTCTGACGAGGACGAGCTGATCTATCTATTCTGCCATTTTGCAAAGCATTATCGTGACGGAGGCATTGGAATTAAGCACTTAACGGATCTATGGGTCTACTGCCAAAAAAAGCCGCAGTTGAACAAAGCGTATCTTCGCGCTGAGTTGGACAAGCTCGGACTTGCTGCTTTCTTTGAGAATGTTATGATGACCTGCGCCATGTGGTTTGACGCTGCGGCATCGACAGAGATGACGGATTTCCTCTCAAAGGTTATTATCAACAGCGGGGCATACGGTAAAGGTGAAACGAAGCGCGTCTCTTGGGCAGTTCGCATTTCAGGAGAGGATTCCTCCGGAAAAACAGCACATTTGCGCTGGAAGCTGGAAGTTATTTTCCTGCCGTATTGGAAGATGTGTCTGAAATATCCCGTTTTGAAGAAGCTGCCCGTTCTTTTACCGTTCTTTTGGGTAGTGCGTTGGTTTGAGACGCTCCTGCTGCGACCGAAGAATATCCGAAAGCAGATGGAATATGCGAAGGAAATGAAACCGGAAGATATTGACCAATACCGGCGCTCACTGGACTATGTCGGTCTGCGCTATCATCATGGAGCAAAATGTCAACAAGAGCCTGCGAGCAAAGCTTCGGACGAGCCTCAAGATTTCGCAAAAATGTCTTGACGCATTCGTTTTGATCGTGCATAATGTAATCGGGGGTAATTTCAAGGCAAAATATGAGAAAGAGAGGAAAACATTGTGAAAACACAGAATAACACGCAAATCAGATACTATGTCAGCCGAAAAAATCCGTTGACATGGCTTTCGGTACTGATGGCGGTTGGTGCGTTCGTGCTGCAAATCCTTGCGCTTTGCTTCGGCGAGTCAGGGGTGATCTCCACGGTCAATGTGTGGTTCCAAAAGGTCTTGCCGATGGCGGTCGCATTAGGTATGGCAGAGATTGTCATTGTGCGCGGGCAGAAGGAGTACTACCGCATTACAAAGCCGATTTTTTGGGGCTGCGTCTATTTTGCGCAGATCGCCCTTGACTGGTATCTGCGCTTTGCTGCCGATCCGAGCTTAATCGCGTCGGTCGGAGGCGCTTATTCGCTGTTCCAATACAAACGCTATGTTGCCGTATGCTGGATCCTGTATCTTGCGTTCTATGCGATCTATCGTCTGTTTGTCACGGGGAAATTCCGTCAGGTGTTTGTTTTGCAGCTGATCTCCTTGCTTCCTTTTGGGGTGCTGCTCTACGACTTCGTGGCGGAATGCGGCAGAATCTCTACCTATGAGCTGTTTGACAAGCTTTCCAATGTGCTTCTCTCCGGTGCGCTGACTGCCGCAACGCTTGCGATGCGTATGTTCTGCGACGGAAAGTATCACCGCACCTGGGGCGATCGTGCGGACGGCAGACGTGTCCGCTCGATTGACGGTATGTTCCTCGTCGCGGGCTATATCATGCCGGATCGCAACGACGCCTGCAACAGCATTCAGGATACCATTGAGATCAGCGCCGTGGAACGCTACATCCACAAGAAACGGGCGGAAGGGCTGAAGGACTTCGGTTTAATGCATGTGTTCCTTGCCGCCTATGTCCGCTGCGTGGCAAAATATCCCGGGCTGAACCGTTTCTTCTCCGGGCAGCGCATTCATCAAAGGGACGAGGATATCGCCTTTACGATGACCATCAAAAAAGAAATGCGGGTCGACGGAGAGGAGACAACGATCAAGCTCCATCTTTCGCCGCATGACACCGCAGAGGATGTTTACCGCAAGCTCAATGCGGTGATTGAGAATGTTAAGAATACCCCTCTGGACAGCAGCTTCGACCATCTTGCGGGCTTCCTTGCCGGGATTCCCGGACTGCTTCTGAAATTTGTCGTCTGGTGCCTGAAGGTTGCGGACTACTTCGGAAAGCTCCCGAAGGCGCTCACTGAGCTTAGCCCCTTCCACGGCTCCGTAATCTTTACCTCGATGGGTTCGTTGGGGATTCCGCCGATCGTACATCACCTGTATAACTTCGGCAACCTGCCCGTCTTTGTCGCGTTCGGCAGAAAGTATCGCAAGACGGAATTGACGCCGGAGGGCACGCCGGTCACTAAGCGCTATGTGGATTTCTGCATGAATCTTGATGAGCGCACGGTAGACGGCTTCTACTATGCTTCGGTCTTGAAATACTTCCACAAGATCATGCGCGCGCCGTCCCAGCTCGACAACCCGCCCGAAGAAGTCCTTCGCGATATTGATTGATGAGTTAATCCTTGAACAGCTCCGATGCGACGCTTTAGGAGATGTATCTATGTCCTACATTTGAGGCGTTTTCATGAGATTGCCACGCCCCTTCGTGGCTCGCAATGACAGGGAACGAGAACCTCAGATAAACAAACCGCCTCTCCGCGTTTTGCGCGGAGAGGCGGTTTGAATGATATTAGAGATGAACGATGGTGCCGGATTCGCCTTTGACAGCTTTGCCTGCGTTTTCCAGCGAGGCGATGATTGCCTGACCGCCGGTCTTGGCAAAGGAGATGGCAGCCTTAACCTTCGGCAGCATGGAGCCGGGGGCAAAGTGACCTTCGCCGCAATACTTTTCGGCTTCCTCGACGCTCATTTCACTGAGGCTCTGCTGATCGGGCTTGCCCCAGTTGATGCAGACGCGGTCAACGGCAGTCAGAATGACCAGCGCGTCGGCGTGCACCAGCTCGGCGAGCTTCGCGGAGGCGAAGTCCTTGTCAATGACTGCGGGTGTGCCGTAGAGCTTGCCGTCTTTGCGCACGACGGGAATGCCGCCGCCGCCGACTGTGATGACGACGCAGCCGTCCTTGATGAGCGCGTTCACGGTGTTCTTTTCAATGACGTCAATGGGCTTCGGGGAGGGAACGACCTGACGGTAGCCTCTGCCTGCGTCCTCGACCATGGTATAGCCCTTTTCCGCGGCGATGCGGTCTGCGGTTTCTTTGTCGTAGAACGCGCCCACGGGCTTGGTGGGATTTTGGAAGGCGGGGTCATTCTCATCGACGAGCACCTGCGTGACGACGGTGGCGACATCCTTGACGATCCCGCGCGCGGCAAGCTCGTTGCCGATGGCGTTTTGCAGATGGTAGCCGATGTAGCCCTGACTCATCGCGCCGCACTCGGGGAAGGGCATATCGGACTTGATTGCCTTTGCTTCGGCAGCAGTTGCCATGCCGAGGTTGATCATACCGACCTGCGGACCGTTGCCGTGGGCGATCACGACCTCGTTGCCCTGCTCGATCAGGTCGACGATGGGCTTCGCCGTCTCGGTGACGAGGGCGAGCTGTTCATAGGGAGTATTGCCCAGAGCGTTGCCGCCGAGGGCGATTACAATTCTTTTAGCCATGTTTTCTTTTCCTCACTTTATTACAGCGGAAGCATCCGAGGATACTTCCGCTGTGCATTTTTCTGTCAGCAGCAAAGCGCTGCGCAGCCTTAGAACATCTTGCGCTTGTTGTCGGAAGCGTCGAGCGCCATCAGGGTGCCGACGGGGTCCTTAACCTGCGACATAAAGATCATTGCGGCGATGATGTAGGGCTTATAAGAAGCCTGCTTATACAGCGGCACGAGATAGCGGTCAAAGACGGAGTTGTCAACCTCGCCCTCGGGGCAGCTCAGACCGGAGATATCGGCGGGCAGGCAGTGCAGATACAGCGCCTTGCCGTCCTTCGTCAGCTTCATCATCTCTTCGGAGCAGGTCCAGTCCTTATGCTCGGCGTTCTGCGCAAGCAGGCGCTGCTCCAGCTCGTCGATGCCCTTCTGATCGCCCTTGACATACAGCTCGGAGCGCTCTTCCATCGCCTTGAACGGCGCCCAAGACTTCGGATAGACAATATCGGCATCCTTGAAGGCTTCCTTCATGTCGTTGGTCTTGCGGAACGTGGAGCCGTACTTCTCGCAGTTCTTGCGGGCGACTTCCTCAACCTCGGGGAAGACGTCGTAGCCTTCCGGATGCGCCAGCGTGACGTCCATGCCGAAGCGGGTGAACAGACCGATGACACCCTGCGGGACAGACAGCGGCTTGCCGTAAGACGGGGAGTATGCCCAAGTCATGGCGACCTTCTTGCCCTTCAGGTTCTCAACGCCGCCGAAATAGTGGATGACATGGAGCATATCCGCCATGCACTGCGTCGGATGGTCAACGTCGCACTGGAGGTTGACGAGGGTCGGGCGCTGCTCGAGGATACCGTCGCGGTAGCCTTCTTCGAGGGCGTCCATGAAGGTTTTCTGATACTCGTGACCCTGATGGATGTACATATCGTCACGGATGCCGATGACGTCTGCCATGAAGGAGACCATGTTGGCGGTCTCGCGGACAGTCTCACCGTGGGCGATCTGGGACTTCTTCTCATCGAGCACCTGCTCCTCAAGACCGAGGAGGTTGCAGGCGGAGGCGAAGGAGAAGCGGGTACGGGTGGAGTTGTCGCGGAAGAGGGAGATGCCGAGACCGGAATTGAAGATCTTCGTGGACTTGTTGCGCTCGCGCAGGTCGCGCAGGGCATCGGCTACGGTGAAGATCGCGTCGATTTCGTCGTCGGTCTTGTCCCAAGTCCAGTAAAAGTCGGACTTGTACATATTGTTGATGTGCAGGGTTTCAAGATGTCTTGCAAGCTCTACGGTTTTGCTCATTGTTTCTTTCCTCCGTTTTTCTTTCGGTTGATTACTTAATATCGTTGCCGGTCAGTTCCTGACGGAAGACTGCCTCGGTGTCCTTGTTCTCGGGCTTATACAGACCGGGAACTGCGGCGTACAGTGCGGCGCAGACGACGAGATCCTGCTTCCAGGTGATTTCGTTCGGGGCGTGTGCCTGGGATTCGGCACCGGGACCGAAGCCGACGCAGGGGATGCCGTAGCGGCCCTGAATGGAGACACCGTTGGTGGAGAAGGTCCACTTGTCGGTCAGCGGGCGGCCGACGCGCTTTTCCTTCGCGGTCTCGTCGGCGTAGAGGCGCTCCTCGCCCCAAAGACCATGGTGCGCGTCGATGAGCGCCTGCACATGGGCGGCGGATTCCTTGTTGATCCAAGTCGGGAAGAAGCACTCCGTCTCGTAGACATGACCGTTCCACGCGGGGCGGTCATACATGTACATGGAGACCTTGACATCCTTGGCATACTTCTTGCAGGCGGGCAGATCCTCGATCTCCTTCAGGCAGGACTGGTAGGTCTCGCCGGCGGTCATGCGGCGGTCGATGGAGATCGCGCAGGAGTCCGCGACGGCACAGCGGGAGGGAGAGGTGTAGAAGATCTGCGAGGTGGTGCAGGTGCCTCTGCCGAGGAAGCGGGCATCTTCATAATGGTCGGGGTTGTACTTCGGGTCGAGCATCTTGACAAGACCCTTGATCTCGGTGCCTTCTTCGGCGTCGTTCTCGTTGAGGTCGCGGACATTCTCGATGATCTCAGCCATCTTGTGGATTGCGTTGTCGCCGCGCTCGGGAGCGGAGCCGTGGCAGGAAACGCCCCGCACATCGACGCGGATTTCCATACGGCCTCTGTGACCGCGGTAGATGCCGCCGTCGGTGGGTTCGGTGGAGATGACAAACTCGATCTGATTGCGTGCGTCCTCGGGACCGTTGAAGTATTCGTTGACGATGGACTGCCAGCACATACCGTCGCAGTCCTCTTCCTGCACGGAGCCGACGACCATGATCTTATAGCCCTCGGGGATGAGACCCAGATCCTTCATGATCTTGGCGCCGTAGGTTGCGGAAGCCATGCCGCCCTCCTGGTCGGAGCCGCCGCGGCCATAGATGATCTCATCGGTCTCGTAGCCCTTGTAGGGATCAGCTTCCCAGTTGTTGATGTTGCCGATGCCGACGGTGTCGATATGAGAGTCAATGGCGATGATCTTATCGCCGCTGCCCATCCAGCCGATGACATTGCCCAGCTTGTCGATCTCGACCTTGTCGTAGCCGAGCTTTTCCATCTCAGCCTTGATGCGCATGACGACGCCCTCTTCCTCGCAGCTCTCGCTGGGGATGGCGATCATGTCGCGCAGGAAACGGCTCATGTCTGCACGGTAGCCCTCCGCCGCTTTTTTGATAGCCTCAAAATCCATGAAATAACCCTCCAATTTTTCATTCCATACCGCTTACGGTGCGGTTCTATCTCTATATTACCATATCTGTTTCAGAAGTCAAACAAATTTTAGCATTTCCTAAAAATTTTTTTGAAAAACGATTGATTTCTCACAAATCTGTGATATGATAATAGTGGAATCAATAGGAGAGGAGCGGATATATGCTCAGGGAAAGCGAACGTGAGACTTTATGCCGCATTGCAAAGGCAGTTGCCGCACAGTTCGGAAGCAACTGTGAAGTCGTTGTGCATGAGATTTCCGAATGCAGCACCTCCAATTCGATCATTGCGATTGAAAACGGGCATGTCAGCGGAAGAAAGCTCGGAGACGGTCCCTCGCAGGTCGTACTGGAGCAGTTGGGAAATGACGGCTCATGTCCGGAGGATCATCTGTGTTATCTGATGCGCACGCCGGACGGGAAGCTCCTTAAATCCACCTCTGTCTATATTCCGGACAACGAGGGCAAGGTTGCCGCCATTTTCGGCGTCAATTTTGACATTTCTGCACTTGTGATGGCGGAGCAGGCGCTCAATTCGCTGACCTTAACGATGAATCACGATCAGGAAACTCCCGCGCGCATTACGCACAATGTCAACGACCTGCTCGACGACCTGATCGAGCAATCCGACCGTCTCGTTGGGAAACCCGTCGCGCTGATGACGAAGGAAGATAAGGTGCGTGCCATTCGCTTTTTGAATGACCACGGCGCACTCCTCATCACCAAATCGGGCGACAAAATCGCAAATCATTTCGGCATTTCCAAATACACCCTATATTCTTATTTAGATGTAAAAACAGGAGGAAAAAACAATGATTGATCTTCGCATCAACAAGGAAGGCCTTGCGCACAACATCCAGAAGGCAAAGGAAAACAACATCATCATCCCGACGTTCGCACAGATGCAGAACCCGGAGCTTGTTCCCGAGAAGATTAAGGAAAAGCTCTCCCACACCGGTCTTTGGGATGTCGATCCCGTCAACCTCTTCCGCGTCACTTGGAAGAACGAGGCAAAGGAAACCGGCGGTCTGTTCCAGGAGACCCCGAACTACATCGAGTTCCCGTCCGCTCTGACCGGCGTCAAGGCGCGTATCGTCGCGATGGTCGGCAAGTGGTTCCCGACCGGCTGCCACAAGGTCGGCGCTTCCTTCGGCTGCTTGGTGCCGCGCCTTGTCACCGGTCAGTTTGATGCTACATATCATAAGGCTGTTTGGCCCTCCACCGGCAACTACTGCCGCGGCGGCGCGTTCAACTCCAAGCTGCTGGCGTGCGACTCCATCGCCATCCTGCCCGCAGAGATGTCCAAGGAGCGCTTTGACTGGCTCAAGACCATCGCCGGCGAGATCATCGCCACTCCGGGCTGCGAGTCCAACGTCAAGGAGATCTTCGACAAGACTTGGGAGCTGAAGCAGCGTCCCGACGTCATGGTCTTCAACCAGTTTGAAGAAATGGGCAACCCCGTCTGGCACTACAACATCACGGGCGAGGCTCTGGCGAAGGTCTATGAGTCCATCCGCCGTCCGGACGACCGTCTGGCAGGCTGCGCCTTCACCTCCGGCTCCGCAGGCACGATGTCCGCGGGCGACTATCTGAAGGATCATTATCCCACCGCAAAGGTTGCCGTCGGCGAAGCGCTCCAGTGCCCGACCATCCTCAACAACGGCTTCGGCGGTCACCGCATTGAAGGCATCGGCGACAAGCACATTCCTTGGATCCATAATGTGAAGAACACCGACATGGCGATTGCCATCGACGACGAAGACAGCCAGCGCCTGCTCCGCCTGTTCAATAAGCCGGAAGGCAAGCAGTACATGAAGGAAGTCCTCGGCATGAGCGACGAGCTGGTCGAGAAGATGAGCTGGCTCGGTATCTCCGGTATCGCGAATATGCTCTGCTGCATCAAGATGGCAAAGTACTACGAGCTGACCGAGAACGATGTCCTGCTGACCGTCCTGACCGACTCCGCTGTCATGTACCAGTCCCGTATCGAGGAACTGGATCAGATGCACGGCGAGTACAACGCGCATGAGGCTTCTCTGGATCACAACCTGCATATGCTCAACCTCAAGACCGACAACCTGCTTGAGCTGACCTATGCCGACCGCAAGCGTATCCACAACCTCAAGTATTACACTTGGGTCGAGCAGCAGGCGCGCGATGTCAAGGATCTCAACGATCTGTGGTACGACACCAAGGGCACTTGGGACGCCGTCCACGCGCAGGCGAAGGAAATGGACGAACTCATCAACGAGTTCAACGAAGCGACCGGACTGCTCAAGGCGCTGTAATTTCATTCAAATAGAATCGTGGGGGAGGGGAAAGCCCCTCCCCGCTTTTCATAAGCCGATAATTCAACGGAGGACAAATGAGGGGAAACGACAACAAGCGCAATTTCATACTGTGGAAGCCGATTGCTGCCGTTCTTGCTGTTTTTGCCGGTATTTCGTTGATCGTTGTGATCTTCATGCAGGCGAAGGAGCTGCATTGGTGGTTTGTCCCGTGTGTCGCAGCCGTTTTTTTGCTGCTTCAGCTGCTGTTAGCGTACATATTGAAACGGCGCGAAATGGCATGGATTCGCGACAATGTGGGAGATGAGCAGTATTTTGCGCTGTTCCCGAAAGAACTGAAAAAGGAAGACCGAGCGCGCAGAAGGAAGCTGCGGAAGGACGAGGCGCGCAAAAGGAAAGCGATGGAAAGAAAGGAAAACATGCTATGAAAAACGTAAAATGCGGCCGCTGCGTCAAATGCGGCAGAGAATACGAGGCTGTGCCGAATCTGACCAATTGTGAGTGCGGCGGTATCCTCGATATCATTTATGACTATGACTACATCAAGACCAATCTGACGAAGGAAAAGCTCGCCGCGCGGGAGGATCGCTCCATGTGGCGTTACCGCGAGCTGCTGCCCGTTGAGGAGACGACGCCGAACACGCCGCTGCGCGTCGGTTGGTCGCCACTGTACGAAGCGGACAGATTGGCAAAGGAGCTTGGCATTGCAAAGCTCTGGGTCAAGGACGACGGGCAGAACCCGACCGCGTCTTTGAAGGACAGAGCCTCCGCAATGGCGGTTGCCAAAGCGCAGGAGGCGGGTGCGAAGGTGATTGCCTGCTCGTCTACCGGCAACGCTGCTTCCTCCCTTGCGGGCAACGCTGCGGCAGCGGGCTTGAAGACCTATATCTTCGTGCCCTCCCGTGCCCCAAAGGGGAAGGTCGCGCAGCTCATGACCTTCGGTGCGACGGTTGTCTCCGTGCAGGGCAGCTATGAGGACACCTTCGAGCTTTCCAAGCAGGCAATTGACAGATGGGGCTGGTACAACCGCAACGCCGCGATCAACCCCTACCTCTCCGAGGGTAAGAAGACCGTCGGCTTGGAGATCATGGAGCAGCTCAATTGGGAGGTCCCCGATTATATCGCGATCTCCGTGGGCGACGGCTGTACAATTGCCGGACTTTGGAAGGGCTTGAAGGATCTGTACGCCATTGGCTTTATTGACAAGCTGCCGCGCCTGATTTCCGCCCAGGCGGAGGGCTGCTGCCCCTTGAACCGCGCGATTGCCAACAATGAGGATTGGTATCCGATGGAGGAGAACACCCTTGCCGATTCCATCGCTGTCGGCGTTCCGCGCAATGCGGACAAGGCGCTCATGGCAATCCGCGAGTCGAACGGCATTGTCGTCAATGTCTCCGACGAGGAGATCATGGCGGCGCAGAAGCTCCTCGGCCGTACCTGCGGTGTGTTCGGCGAGCCTGCGGGCGTGACGGGTACGGCAGGCATCAAGAAGCTCTGCGAGCAGGGCAAGCTTCCGAAGGACGCGAAGATTGTCTCCGTCGTCACAGGCAACGGTCTGAAGGATGTTGCCAACGCGATCAAAGCGTGCGGCGAGCCGATCTCCATCCCCTCTGATATGGATTTGCTTCTCAAGGCATTTGCTGAAAATGGCATCCGTGTTGACGAAGCGGAATAACGCGGATTCTTAGTTTAAAAATCAAGAGCACCGTGCGTTGCGCACACTTGCAGTATTAACCTTCTTTTTCGCTCCGGCAGAACTTCTCTGCCGGGGCGAATTCTTATTGTGCGCCCGGGGGCAGATATGGCGGAAAAAATGTTTTTTAAACAGCGTTTCATTACAAGACGCTTTTGAGGAATTTTGACGAAAAAAGATTGCTTGTGTTGACAGCCGTAAATACCGCATGATAAAATTTTTTAAACTGTAAAAGAGGCGGCGGTTATGGATCTATTGGAACAATGCGGACAGTCCGCAAAGGTGGGCTTGACGAAGTAGGCGGAAGTGTATTCCTACTTCCGTGCGCTGAAATCGCGGCAGGACACCGCAAGGATGATGGAGGGAAAGCGCCGCATCAAGACCGGTGCAGACAACAAGCTTGGAATCATCGGCGCGAAGGCAGACGTGAACGATGAGGTCGTGCAGAGGTCGGCAGCTGTACGCCGAAACGACGATGCGCCGGCGGCTGACGAATGGAGGGCACGCCTTGGTATATTATATTGATGACATCGAAGAGATTGAGGACGCGTTATTGGAGGAGCTTTTGCCGTATGTGTCCTTACAGCGGCGTGAGCGGGCGAACAAGTACCGCTTTCGAAGCGACCGTGTGCAATCCGTTTTGGCATTTGTGCTGCTGCGCATCGCATTGGATACGGAATATGGCTGCCGCCTGATGCCGCGGCTTTCCGCCATGACGACGGGGAAGCCCTACCTTGCGAATTTGCCGGATATCCATTGCAATCTTTCCCACTGTAAAAAGGGCGTCGCCTGCGGTATTTCCGACAGTGCCTTGGGCGTGGATATTCAGAATTATGTATGCTTCAAGGAATCCCTTGCAACGAAATTTATGAGCGAAAACGAGCTTCGTGCTGCCAAAGCCGGGGATGCAGACACGGCGTTTACGCGGCTTTGGTCGATGAAGGAAAGCTACGGGAAATACACCGGCAGAGGGATTTGCTACGATATGCCGGAGTTCACGGCAGTGGAGGGCGTCACGCCGGACGGCTGCATCTGCCAAAGCCATATGCTTGCGCATTTTGTCATTTCCGTCACCTCCGCCGAGCCGCTTCCGCTGGTCCGCATTGACGCTGCGGAGCTGCCGGAACGTTGCCGTATGCTGGAAAAGGAAAACGGAAGCGTCCGTTTTCACCGGTAATTCATATAAAAATGATTATTTTGTAAAAACTCGTTGCGATTCGTTCGTTGCTGTAGTAAAATAAAAGATGGGTACATTTCTTCACGCCGAAACATAGAATGGCGTGAGGTGATTTGTGTGGTTTTAACGATTGTGATTGCGGCACTGGCAGCCTCGGGAATGCTTTTGATTGTATGGCTGTTTTTTGACGCGCTGCTCTCGACAAAAGAGACGAAGAACACCTTTTATGTCGTCCTGCTAAAGGGTAACGCTGCGCTTGTGCAGCAGACGATGCGTGCCGCCTTACGCCAACGCGAATGGCAGGGTCTGCGCGCTACCTTGGTTTTTGTGGATGACGGGATTGACTGCGAGGGTCAGTTTGCGGCGGAGCTGCTGCTGCGCAGGCGGGAGGATGCGCTTCTATGCAGCCGATCACAGCTATCGGAGATTATACGAACGGAGAACGAGGATATTGGAGCAGGAGCTGATTAGCGGAACGATTGCCGCTGTGGTATTTCAGAATCAGGAAAACGGTTACGCGGTAATCAAGCTTGACGCCGAGGATGGTGCAGTGATCACCGTTGTCGGGACGATCCCCGCGCCGATTGCCGGGGAGCGGCTGCTTGTAACGGGCAAATGGACGACGCACAACACATACGGCAAGCAATTTGAAGCGGAGTTTTTAGAGCGCCTGCTGCCGGATTCCGTCAATGAGATTCGCGCATATCTGTCCTCCCGCGCAGTAAAGGGCATCGGTCCGAAGACGGCAGAGAAGATTGTCGCGCACTTCGGGGAGGACAGCCTGAAAATTCTCGACAGAGCGCCTGAGCGCCTTGCGGAGATCAGCGGCATTTCCTTAAAAGCCGCGCAGGAAATGGGCGCTTCCTTCCGCAGACAGGTCGGCGTCCGCAGGCTGATCGAGTTTTTGACCGCCTACCGCATTCCCGCTGAGATTGCGGTTCGACTCTACCGCGTTTACGGCGAACAGTCGCTGGAGCTGATCCATGAGAATCCTTATCTATTGACACAGCCGCAGTTTGGCGCGTCCTTTGCCGCCGTTGACGCTATGGCAATCGAGCTGGGCTTTGACGGAGATAACGAGCTGCGCGTGGAAGCGGGCGTAGTGTTTGAATTGCGCTACAATCTGAATAACGGACATACCTTTTTGCCGATGGACAAGCTCGGCGCGGCAACCGCGACGATGCTGAATCTGGATACCGCTGCCGCGCTGGCAGCCATTGACCGCCTCTGCGCGCTGGGCAGCGTGGCGGCAGAGGAGATTGCGGGAATTACCGCTGTCTATCTGCCGGAATATCATGAGGCGGAGCTTTCCGTCACCGAGCGGATTTGCCGCATGGCATGCGCGCCGGAGGAGGCGCTTCCAGACGCGGAGCGCGTGCTTTCCGATATCGAGCAAAAAAGCGGACTAACCTATGCAGAGCGTCAGAAAGAGGCGATCCGCTGCGCTGCGGAGCAAAAGCTCCTGATTCTCACCGGCGGACCCGGCACGGGAAAAACGACGACGCTCGCGGGAATCCTGCGTTTATTTGAGCTGCTGCACCGCAAGACGCTGTTGGCGGCTCCCACCGGCCGCGCCGCAAAACGGCTTTCCGAGCTGACCTGCCGGGAGGCCTCGACCATTCACCGCCTGCTCGAGGCGCAGATTTCTCCTGAGACAGGAGAGATGTACTTCCGCCGCGATGAAGACGACCCGTTGGACTGCGATGCGGTGATTGTCGATGAGATGTCCATGGTCGATCTCCTGCTTATGCACAGCCTGCTGCGGGCACTGCCGGAGAAAGCCACGCTGATCTTGGTGGGCGACCCGGATCAGCTTCCGTCGGTGGGTGCGGGCAATTTGTTTTCCGATCTGATTCGCAGCGGTATAGTTCACACGGTCTGTTTAACAGAGATCTTTCGGCAGGCGCAGCAGAGCCTGATCGTCATGAACGCGCACGCCGTCAACCACGGAGACCTGCCGATTCTGACGGCGAAGGATCGAGACTTTTTCTTTATGAAGCGCCGCTCTCCGGACGCGGTTGTGCAGACAATTACGGAGCTGTGCGCGCTGCGGCTGCCAAAAAACATGGGAATTCCGGCGGACGAGATTCAAGTGATTTCTCCGACGCGCAAAGGGGAGACAGGCACCTTCCGCCTCAATTTAGCGCTGCAGGAGGCGCTCAACCCGGCTGCGCCGAAGAAACGGGAGAAGCCTTGCGGAAACTATGTTTTTCGGGAAGGCGATCGGGTGATGCAAATCCGCAACAATTATGATATACTATGGAAGAAGCCTGACGGCGGCGCGGGTATGGGGATCTTTAACGGCGATATCGGCATCATCGAGCAGATCGACCCGCAGGAGGATGCGATTCGTATCCGCTTCGATGACCGGATCGCTGTCTATGGCTCGGACATGCTGCCGGAGCTGGAGCTGGCTTATGCCATTACCGCCCACAAAAGTCAGGGCAGCGAATACCGCGCCGTGATCTTCGTTCCATATGCCGGGGCGCCGATGCTGCTGACGCGCGGTGTGCTTTACACCGCAATTACGCGCGCCCGTGAGCTTTTGATCCTCGTCGGCAATGAGGAGGTCGTAGCGCAGATGACTGCCAATAACCGCCGTAATAAGCGCTACAGCGGTTTGCGCTATCGCCTTGCGGAGTATATGGCGAGATGAGTATCGTTACATGGTTCCTTGACCTTCTGTATCCGCCGCGTTGTACGATTTGCCGAAAACTGCTGCGGGAGAAGGAGACAGATTTTTGCGCGGAATGCCGCACAAAGCTTCCCGTATTGGAGGCTCCGATCAAGCGCGGGGAATTTTTTACACGGTGCTATGCCGTCACTGCCTATTCAGGTGACGTGGCGGCTTCGCTGAAACGCTATAAGTTCCAGGGAATGCAGCAATATGCGGGAGCATACGGACGGCTGATTGCCATGCAGCTCCTGCGCATGAAGGCGGAGTTTGATATTTTGACATGGGTCCCTGTCAGCAAAAAACGGCGGCGGAAGCGCGGCTTTGATCAAAGTGAACTCCTTGCAAAATCCGTGGCAAACGAGCTTGGCGTTTCCTGCGTTCGTACACTGGAAAAGGTGCGAGATAACCCGCCGCAATCGAAGCTGAAGGGCACGGAAGCGCGGCGAGCGAATGTGATCAATGTCTATAGTTCCGTTGAACCGGAGCGCTTTGTGAACAGACACGTCCTCTTGATTGACGATATTATGACCACCGGCGCAACGCTCAGTGAATGCAGCCGTATTCTTCTGACGGCAGGCGCGGCAAGCGTCCAATGCGCGACGGTGGCAGTAACACAACTTTCGAATAACTGACGGTAGGTGTAACAGATGTTTTTGTTTTCTAAGGATTTGGGTATCGACCTCGGCACATCCAATGTTTTGATCTATGCTGCGGGGAAGGGCGTTGTGCTCCGCGAGCCTGCGGTAATTGCATTGGATAAGAATACCGGAAAGATCTTGCAGGTGGGCGCCGCAGCGAGAAATATGCTCGGAAGAACCCCGGGCAATGTTGTCGCAATCCACCCGCTGCAAGACGGCGTAATTTCCGACTATGAGCTGACGGCGCGGATGCTTACGGAGATGATACGCCGTGTGATGAAGCATGCCGTTATCAAGCCGCGCATGATTGTAAGCGTGCCGAGCAGCATTACGGAGGTCGAGGAGCGCGCGGTGATACAGGCGGCGATGGAAGCGGGCGCAAGACGCGTTTATCTCATTGAGGAGCCTTTGGCAGCCGCTTTGGGGGCGCATCTGGATATTTCCGCGCCGGAGGGACACATGGTGGTGGATATCGGCGGCGGTACGACGGATATCGGCGTGCTGACAATGAACGGCGTTGCGCAGTCTTCCTCGCTGAAGGTTGCGGGTGTGGAATTTGACGAGGCGATCATCAAATTCGTCCGAAAGCGTTTCGGCATAGTGATCGGCGCGAATACCGCCGAAGAGATCAAGCTGACGATCGGCTGCGTTTTACCGCGGCCGGAGGTGCAGTCTTTGTGCGTGAAGGGAAGAGACTTGAAAACCGGACTTGCGCGAGAGATCACCGTGACCTCAGAGGAGATCGTGGAAGCACTGAAACGACCCGCGCGTCAAATTGCCGATAAGGTGCTTGATGTTTTGGAGCAGACGACGCCGGAGCTTGTTGCGGATATTTCTAAAAACGGCATCGTACTGACCGGCGGCGGCAGCCAGCTTTACGGCATGGATCTTCTTTTGCAGGAGCGCACGGAGATCAAATGCATGGTTGCCGACGATGCGGATTCCTGCGTTGCCTACGGCTGCGGAAAGAGCCTTGCATGGATTAACCATATGCAGGAGGATACCATCAACATTGCAAGACGCAGACTCCTGAGCGAATAAAGAAGAAAAAGGAGGATGATTCCTTATGCCCGCTTGGGATAATCAAGACAGGCAGAGAGCCCCACGCCCGGCACCGTTTGATTTTGACGCACAATGGGATGCGGAGAAAGCGCTGCGGCAGCGGGAGGATTCCTATCGCACCGCGTTTGAGCGGCAAAGCGCACCGACGCCCGCTCCACGCGAAAGGACAACGCCTCAGCAGCGGCGGACGCCGCAGCGCGGGCAGCAGACGCGACGCCCGACGGGAAAGCGGAGGAAAAGGCGCAAAAAGAACATTCGCGGCTGGCTGATCCTGATTGCCCTTGCCTTAGCTGCGCTTTTGGTGCTCAGCGGGCTGATTTATCTGGTGGTCGGCGCGATTCTGCCGGAGAGTGCGCCGCCTGAGACAACGACCGAGCCGACAGAATCCACGACACCGCGTGAGGAGATCATTGCCGGTTTAGTCGAACGGGGCGACCGTCTCGCTGCGGGCTATGACTATGACGCAGCAGTTGAAGTGCTGTCGGAGTACGGCGCGGACTGGATGCAGCAGCCTGAGCTTTCGGAGGCGAACGACCGTTATCTTGCGGAAAAAGCAAAAACGGTCCGCTGGGCGGATACGACACAGATTACACACATCTTCTTTCACAGCCTGATTGTGGATACCGATCGCGCGTTTGATGACGAATATACCGCCAACGGCTATAATCAGTATATGGCGACCGTGGCGGAATTCCGCGCTATTTTGAACGAGCTCTACCGCAGAGGGTATGTTCTCGTCCGCATTCACGATATCGCTGTGCCGACGACGGACGAAAGCGGGAACACTGCCTATCGGCAGGGGGAGATTTACCTTCCGCCCGGAAAAACACCGATTGTTCTATCACAGGATGATGTGAATTACTATGAATACATGGTAGACGGCGACGACGACCGTGTGCCGGACGCTCGGGGGAATGGCTTTGCCAACAAGCTCGTCATTGGAACGGATGGTCACCCGACCTGTCAGTATGTCCGTGCTGACGGAGAGACAGTATACGGTGAATATGATGTGGTGCCGATTTTGGAGGCGTTTATCGAGGAGCATCCCGATTTCTCCTATCGTGGCGCGCGCGGTATCCTTGCCCTAACGGGATATGAGGGGGTCTTCGGCTACCATACCCATCCGGAATGGGAGGAAATTCTCGGCAAGGACGCCTATCAGCAGGAGATCCGTGATGCACAGGCGGTGACAAAGTGCCTGAAGGAGCACGGCTGGGAGATCGCGAGCCACAGCTATGCACACTTTGGCTATGGCAATCACGGCTCCGATGAGGTCGCCTCCGATGTGCAGAAATGGGAGAATCAGGTGCAGCCGGTTGTCGGGGATACCGATATTTTCGTTTATCCCTACGGAAACGATATTGCGGGCGTAGAGAAGTACTCCGGCGCGAAATTCGATGCGCTTTATAACGCGGGCTATCGGTTCTTCTGCAATGTCGACTCAGCAAAATGCTGGGTACAGATTCACGATAATTATGTCCGTCAGGGGCGGCGCAATATTGACGGCTACCGCATGTGGTGGAATCCGGAATTGCTGGACGATCTGTTTGACGTGGAAAAGATTTTTGACCCCGCAAGACCGACCCCGGTTCCCTCAATTGTCTAACAATCTGTAGCCCGGGGACATGTCCCCAACCTAAGGGGGCGATGGCGGATTTTGCGTGTCGCTTCGTTTCGCAAAGTGCCTGCACGAGAGTGCCGCGTCGCTGCGCTCCTCGCAATGACAGGTAGGGCGCCCTCTTATGTCATTGTGAGGCGCTTGCGCCGTGGCAATCTCGTGGCAGAACTGCCAAGCGCGCACAGAGATGTTTGTACTGTCAAAAAATGAAAAGGTTCCGATCTCCTTGTGAATTGTAGAGATCGGAACCTTTCTTTACTTTTGATAAGGCTCAGCCGCCGAGGTAGGCTTTTTTGACGAGTTCGCTTTGTGCAAGCTCTGCGCCGGTGCCGGAGAGGGTGATCTTACCCGTCTCGAGGACATAGGCGCGGTCGGCAATGTCGAGCGCCATGCCGGCATTCTGCTCTACGAGAAGAATGGTTGTGCCTGCCTTCCGCAGCTCTCGGATGATGTCAAAAATCTGTTCGACAAGAATCGGCGCAAGACCCATAGAAGGCTCATCCAGCATCAGCAGCTTCGGTGAGATCATCATCGCTCTGCCCATGGCAAGCATCTGCTGCTCACCGCCGGAGAGCGTACCGCCGATCTGCTTGCGGCGTTCCTTCAAGCGCGGGAAATGCTGAAATACATTATCCAGCGCGTCGCTGATATCGCCCTTGCGCGTAAATGCGCCCATTTCCAAATTCTCCTGCACCGTCATTTGCAGGAAAATATGCCGTCCCTCCGGCACATGGGCAAGCCCCTGCGAGACGAGCTTGTGCGCCTCAATATGCGTGATGTCTTTGTCAAGGAACTCGATTTTTCCGGTTTTCGGGTGCATCAGACCGGAGACGGTTTTCAGCGTGGTGGACTTTCCTGCGCCGTTTGCGCCGATCAGCGCTACGGTTTCGCCCTCGTTCACCTCAAAGGAGATGCCTTTGATCGCGTGGATCGCGCCGTAATAGACTTGAATGTTGTCAACCTTCAGCAGCATGTGCGGCAGCTCCTTTCTTTCCTAAATAGGCTTCAATGACAACGGGATCGTTGCAGATCTGCTCCGGGGTGCCCTTGGCGATGATCTTTCCGTAGTTGACGACTGCAATGCCCTCGCATACACCCATCACGAGATTCATGTCATGCTCGATCAACATGACGGCAATTTGGAAGGTGTCGCGAATGCGCACTATCTGCTCCATCAGCTCGGCAGTTTCGGAGGGATTCATACCGGCTGCCGGCTCGTCAAGGAGGATGATCGCGGGATTTGTCGCAAGCGCACGGACAATCTCCAAGCGACGCTGCGCGCCGTAGGGGAGGGAATCGGCACGGAGCTGTGCCATATCCGCCATGCCCATAAAATCAAGCAGCTCAAGGCAGCGTTCCCGCGCTTTTTTCTCGGCTTTGTAGTAGCCGGGCGTATGCAGCAGGGAACTGGCAAAGGAACACTTAATGCTGTTATGCAGACCGACCTTGACATTATCCAAAACAGACATACCGCCGAACAGGCGGATGTTCTGGAAAGTACGCGCAATACCCATCCGATTGACCTGCGCGGTTGACATACCCTTCGTGTCGATTCCGCGCAGCAGGATTGAGCCGCGCGTCGGCTGGTAGACGTTGGTCAAGAGATTAAAGATGGTGGTTTTGCCTGCGCCGTTGGGGCCGATCAGACCTGCGATTTCCGTCGGGCCGATGGCAAGCGTGAAGGAATCCACAGCAGTCAGACCGCCGAAATCAATGCCGAGATTGCGAATGTCCAGCACGGGCTGTTTGCCGATATCGCGCTCGGGGATAATGACATCGGTCGGCAGCGGAACCATTTTTGTACGGGTTGCGTGACTCATTTCGACGCCTCCTTTCGGGAGAAGAGGCTGCGGAGCTTCTGGGTGCAGGTGAGCTTGAATTGCTTCACGCGTGCATTCGCGTTGAGCAGCATCACAAGGATCAGTACCACAGCATAGATGAGCATACGGAAATCATCAAAGCCGCGCAGCAGCTCAGGCAGGACGGTAAGAAGGGCAGCCGCAATGATGGAGCCGCGCAGATTGCCCATGCCGCCGAGAACGACCATGACAAGCACGCTGATCGAGGTGTTGAAATTGAACTTCTTTGCCTCTACGGTGGAATAGTTCATCGCGAAGAGGACGCCTGCCATGCCTGCGAGGATCGCGGAGGTTACAAACGCCTTCATCTTATACGCGGTCAGATTCAAACCGACGGATTCGGCGGCGATGGGGTTGTCGCGGATTGCCTTGATGGCGCGGCCTTCCTTGCTGTGGACGACATTCATGATGACGATCAGCGAGAAAAGCACCAGCCCGATGCCCAAGCCGAAGGTAGAGAGCTTTGCGGGCACGCTCGCGCCCTGCGGGCCGGAAATAATGAAACTACCGCCGAGATCGGCAGAGCCGAACATGGAGAAATGCAGTGCGCCATCCTCCATCTTCACATAGAGACATTCGAGAACATTGCGAATGATCTCGCCGAATGCCAAAGTGACGATAGCAAGGTAGTCGCCGCGCAAGCGCAGAACGGGAATGCCGATCAGAAAACCGGCAATGCCTGCCATAATACCGCCGATCAACATGGCGACGATCATTAAAAGAATGGGAGAGGTAAGGTACTGCTGAAAAAAAGCTACGGCGATTACGCCGGAGAAAGCGCCGATGCTCATAAAGCCGGCGTGACCGAGGCTCAATTCTCCCAAAATACCGACGGTCAGGTTGAGCGACAGCGCCATGACGATGTAAACGCAGATGGGAACGAGCTGTCCGCTGAAGCTGCGGCTGAGCACGCCGCCTTCGTTCAGAACAAAGAGAACAGCAAAGGCGACGATGACCATAGCAAGCGTAATGAGGTTTTGCCGCGAAGTTTTTGATTTCCACAGACGCATTTCAATCACCTCATACTTTCTCGTTGACCTTCTTGCCAAGCAGACCGTTCGGCTTCACAAGAAGAATGATGATCAGCACCGCAAACACAATGGCGTTGCCAAGCTCCTGACTGATGTAGGCTCTGCCGAAGATCTCAATGATGCCCAGCAGCAGACCGCCCACAAGCGTTCCCGGTATGGAGCCGATGCCGCCGAGTACAGCGGCGGTGAAGGCCTTGATGCCCGGAATGGAGCCAACGGTCGGATTCAGCACGGGGTAGGTCGAGCAGTAGAGCACGCCTGCCACCGCCGCGAGGGCGGAGCCGATGGCAAAGGTGATCGTGATGGTGCGGTTGACGCTGATGCCCATCAGCTCGGCGGCATCACGGTTTTCCGACACCGCGCGCATGGCCTTACCGGTTTTCGTTTTGCTCGTGAACAGGGTCAAGCCGATCATAATGACGATACAGCTCAGAACACTGATGAGCATCTCTCCGGTGATTGTCAGCTTGCCGCCAAACAGATGCAGCGGGGGAAAGCTCACGATGGAGGGATAGACCTTTGTATTCGAGGTCCAAATCAAAAGCGCGGCGTTTTGCAGCAGATAGCTCACGCCGATTGCCGTAATCAGCACCGCAAGGGAAGCGGACGCTCGAAGAGGACGGTAAGCCAAACGCTCGATCACGATGCCGAGAATGGTGCAGACGGCCATCGCGATTACAAGCGCCAGCAGCGGCGGCGTGCCAAGAGAGATGATGCTGACATAAGAAACATATGCGCCGACCATGATCACATCGCCGTGCGCAAAATTCAGCATCTTAGCAATGCCGTAAACCATAGTATAGCCGAGGGCGATGATCGCGTAAATGCTGCCAAGCCCAAGACCGTTGATGAAATTTGATAAAAATGCCATAAAACAGCCTCCCGCTTTCTATAGTAACAGAGGTCATTTTTAGAACCACGCCCCCCGCGGAGAGCTCCGCGAGGGGTGATGGATTCTGAGGAATCAGCCTGCGCTTACATACACGCCGTCTTTGATAATGACAGCAGCGGGCGCCTTATCGACCTGACCGTCCTTCCAGGTCATGTTCTGACCGGTCAGACCGCTGAAGCTCATGGTATTGAACTGCTTGCACATTGCGTCGCAGATATCGGCTGCGGAGGCATCCGTGCCAAGACCGGTTGCGGTGAATGCCTGATAGATCGCGTAAACACAGTCATAAGCATCGGCAGCAAACTGGTTCGGGGTTTCGCCGTAGGCATCCTGATAGCTCTTAACGAAGGACTGGGTTGCTTCATCGGCTGCGTCAGCCGCGAACGGAGTCAGGAGCATAACGCCCTCCGCAAGCTCGGTGTTGAAGCCTTCCAGCGTCAAAATGCCGTCCATGCCGTCCACGCCGAAGAAGGTCGGGACGTAGCCGATGGAGTTGGCGTAGTTGAGGATCAGGGATGCAGGAGTATAGTAGATGGGAAGGAAGACAAGATCAGCGCCCGCGTTTTTCGCGTCGGAAACCTGTACGGAGAAATCGGAGGTGTCTTCGGTGCAGGTGCTGACGGAGACGATGTTCAGACCGAGCGTCTTTGCTTCTGCGTCAAAAGTCTGATAAATACCGCTGGAATAGACGCTGCTGTTGTCATAAATGATGGCAATCTTCGCGTCTGCCATGTGCTCGGAAATGTACTGTGCGGAGGCCTTGCCTTGGTTCGGATCGGTAAAGCAGATCTGATAAACATTGTCCTTGCCGGAGGTAACCTCAGTGGAGGAAGCGGAGGGCGTCAGGGTGAAGACGCGGTCAGCGTAAGTCTCCGCGGAGACGGCGACGCAGGGGGTGGTAGTGACGGTGCCGACAAGCATCTGCATGCCCCAGTCCATCAGGTTGTTGTATGCGTTGACGGATTTCTCGGCATCGTTTTCATCATCCTGCGCGTTGAACTCGAGCTGGATGCCGCCCTTGGCATTGATCTCTTTGACGGCGATCTCTGCGCCGCGCTTTGCAGCGTTGCCGTAAACTGCCGCGCCGCCGGTCAGGGGACCGATAAAGCCGAGCTTCAGCGTATCACCGCCGGAGGTCTTCTCGTCGGACGCGCAGCCTGCAAACAGAGTGACGACCATGACGAGCGTCAAGATGATAGAAAGTGTTTTTTTCATTTTCCTTTTCTCCTTTCAAAATTGAGCAAATATACAAAACCGGCTTCGTCGAAGGACGAGGCCGGATTAGTATCCGTATTGCACGGCTACAAGCTTCGTGTGACTTCGACGAAATTCAGCTTGAAATGACAAGCGGAAGCAAGCCAATAAGCAAAATGATGGATACCGACAAAACGGTATCCATCAGAAAGGCGCGGAAAGACACAGCAAAACAAGTGCCGGCGGCAGACGCGGCACTGCAATTGGACATTTTGGACTCTGTGTTTTGAGTTGTCTTCATTACCGCGCCTCCGTTCAAAGCAATTGTAAATTTTTTATTAACTATAATGCTTTAAACTATAAAAGTCAACTGGTGGAATATACAAATTTCGTGTGTAGAGATGCAAAATGCTGTGCATTTCCGACAATTAGCGTTCGGTTCCGAGGAAAAAGAGCGCCAAAGTGCCGGGACCGGAGTGCGCTCCGATGACGGGACCGACAAAATTGATTGTGATGTCGGTAATGCCGAAGCGCTTGCGCACCTCCTCCGCCAAAAATTCCGCATCGTCGCGGCAGTCGCCATGGCTGATGAAGATGGTCTGCTTTGCGGGGTCAATTGCGGATTGCTCCATGCGGTCAACAAGTGCCAAAATGGAATTTTTGCGTCCGCGTGCTTTTGAGACGTTGATCAAATGCCCTTCGTTATCTACATGCATCACAGGCTTAATCCCGAGCGCGCTGCCGACCAGAGCGGTTGCCGCCGAGACGCGTCCGCCCCTCTTGAGGAAGAACAGGTCATCGACCGTAAACCAGTGGCACAGATGCAGACGATTTTCCTCTGCAAAAGCGGCGGCTTCCTCAATCGTAGCGCCTGACAAGACCTTCTGCATGGTCAGATAAATCAAAAGCCCCTGACCCAGTGAGGCGCAAAGCGTGTCTACCGTGAGAATCTTTCGATCAGGGTAGGTCTCCCGCAGCTCCTGCGCGGCAATCTCTGAAGCGCTGTAGGTGCTGCTGAGTCCGGAGGAGAAGCCAAGATATAAGATATCCTTCCCGGCTTTCAGATGGACTGACATCGCGTTTAAGAACGTATCGACGTTCACGGCAGAGGTCTTTGCGTTTGCGCCGCCGCGCAGCATCTCATAAAAATCGTGCGAGCCGATCTCACGCTCATCGGGATAATTCATAAAGCTCTTTTCCCCGACATTGACACTGAGCGGAATAACATCCAGTCCTAATTCTTCCACCAGCTCAGCGGTCAGGTCAGCGGAAGAATCGGTCATAACAACATAGAAATTGTTCATGGCAACCTCCTCAATTCACAATAATTTATCAAACATTATAACAGATTTTCAAACTCATGTCAATCTACCTATCTCACATAGAAAAACGCGCCGGAGTACGGCGCGTTTTGTTCGGTCAGCCGAAAATCAAGAAGGTTAAAATGGTCAGAACCGGCTGATGCGCTAAGTAGATCGCGAGAGAATGCTTGCCGCAGAAGCGGAAGAAACGCAGCACGGCGTTTTCGGCATTGATGCGGGGGAGAAGACTCTGTTTCCTGCGGTAGACCGTCTTGCCGAGGAAAGCACCGACCAAAAACCAGCCGAAGCCGGGGAAGATCGGGAAATAGTCGCTCCCCGTAAAGACACGTCCGGAGCGCAGACCGATCGGAAAGAGAAAATCCACGGAGACGGTGACCGTCTCAAACCAAAAGCCGAGGGCGATAAAGGCAGCTCCGATCAGCACAAGCGCCCAAGCGGGCAGGCGCTTGAACAGGGGATAGAGCATCATGCATAAGCCGAGCATATGCAGAATGCCGAACCAGATGCGCATATTGGAAAAGCCGAGGATCTGATCCATGAACATTGTGACATAGGTGATGAGCAGACCCGCGCCGAATACGACTACGCCGCGCTGAAAGCTCCGCGAGGCAAGGGTCACGCAAATGCCGGAGATAAGGACGAATAGGACGTGACCGTATTGGCGGATAAAGGCAAACCAGCTCGGTAGGGTCAGAGAAATGCCGCCGAAATAGGACAGATCAAAAAAGGAATGGACGACAATCATGCCGAGAATGCAGATTCCACGCAGGGCGTCCAGCTCCCAAATGCGTTGCTTTTGCTCCGTCATTTTGCTTTGGCCTCCTCTTCTTCCTCCAAAACGCGGTAGGCGACTTTTCCGACGAGTGTTTTGGGAAGCTCCTCGCGGAACTCAATCTCGCGCGGCATGGCGTATTTTGCGATCTTTTCGCGGCAGTAGGCAAGCAGCTCCTGCTTGATCGCTTCGGAGGGCGTGAATTCCGGCTTCAGAACAACGAACGCCTTGACGCGCTGCATCTTGTAAGCGTCCTTTACGCCGATGACGCAGGAGATCAGCACCTTCGGATGCCCGTCAATGATGTTCTCTAATTGCGAAGGATAGACATTGAAGCCGGAAGTGATAATCATACGCTTGATACGCTGGCGGAAATAGACGAAGCCGTCCTTGTCCATCTTGCCGAGGTCGCCCGTGTGCAGCCAGACGCGGCCGTCCGCATGGCGGCGAAGGGTGTTGGCTGTCTCCTCCGGATTGTCCAAATAGCCGAGCATGACGGTGGGACCGGAGAGGCAGATTTCGCCCTCCGTCTCCGGCTCGACCTCCTCCGTGGTGCCTACCTTCACGATTTTGTAATAGGTGTCGGGGAAGGGAACGCCGATGGAGCCGCTGCGGGCAAAGTCAACCGGCGTCAGGCAGCTTGCCGTGACGCATTCGGTCGTGCCGTAGCCCTCGCGAATCTGTACCTTTGCGCCGTGCGCGGTTAAGAATGCGTCAACCTTCGCTTTCAGCTCTGTAGAAAGAGAGTCGCCGCCGGAGAACACACCCATGAGGAAGGACATATCCAGATCCTCAAGTCCCTGTGTGCGCAGGAGGGCTTCAAACAGCGTCGGAACGCCCGGAATAAAGTTCGGGCGCTTTTTCTTCAGCAGGTCGGCATAGGTTTTGACATTGAAATTCGGCACGAGGATGCAGCGCGCTCCGCCGACCAGCGCCGTATGGATGCCGATGCCCAAGCCGAAACCGTGGAAAATCGGCATGACCGAGAGCATCGAGCAGCGGGAGATATCGTCATAGCCGCTGGAGGCAATCGTCTGTAAAGCAAGGGCGTTAAAGTTGTAGCTGGAAAGGCAGATACCCTTCGTCGTGCCCGTTGTGCCGCCGGAATAGAGAATTGCGGCACAGTCCTCATAGCCGCTCTCATCAGCAGGCAGGAGATCGGCTGCGTTTTTCAGCGCGTCTGACCAGAGAATATAGCTCTTATCCTTCGGCAGCTTCGGGAATTTCCGCGCCTCGGTCAGAGAGAAGCCGACCTTAAGCAGCGGCTTCAGCTCGTCCTGCAGCTTGGCGATCAGCAGCAGCGGCTTCCGCTTCGCCTTTTGCAGCGCGGTGTGTACCTTGCCGTAAAAGCGGTCAAGGGTCAAGATTGCCTTGCTGTCCGAAGTGTCTAAATAGAAGGTGATCTCCTCCGTTGCGGAGAGCGGGTGGATCATGTTGGATACCGCGCCGAGCCGGTTGAGCGCATAAAAGCAGTCCACCGCCTGCGGCGTGTTCGGCATACAGATCGTCACGCGGTCGCCCTTGCGGATGCCGAGGGCGTAAAGCGCACGGGCAGCGCGGTCGATGCGGGCAAGAAACTGCGCATAGGTTGTCTCCTTGCCCATGAATTCATACGCAACGTTCTCCGGAACGGAACGGGCAGTCTTTTCAATGAGCCGGTACATGGTCAGACGCGGATAGTCAATGGTTTTCGGAATCTTGCCGTAAAAATTCAGCCACGGCGCGGAAGCGGAAATAGACATGGTTTGCCTCCCTAAATCTGTAGTGTCGTTCGGAAAGGTGCTCCGCATGAGACGATAGAGCTGAGATAGATTTCGTTTCGACGAAACAGCTTTCCGATCAAGAAAGTGCACATTATGCTTCGTATTATAGCGGAAAACCTGAAAAAAAGAAATAGTCACATCGAAAAAAGCGTAAGGAAAAATGTTCATTCACAGTGCATATATGAAATTCTAAGCCAAGGTCAATGTGCTGGTGTAGGAACTACGAACAGCGGAACGCACCCTCACCGTAGGGCGCGACGACCCCGGCGCGCCGGTGCAGGCATTCCAACTTTGTACGAATCTCTCTCAGATGTCGTTGCCGTGAAACAAAATGCAGGGCGGGTGACAGGTCCCCTCAGAACGTGTAAGCGGGAGACGGTACAGACGAGCAGATTTGTACGCAGTTGGTAGTTCCTGCACGCGGCGGGGACATGTCGCCCGCCCTACATTGGCGGCTTCATTTATAAAGGTGTGCAATGACATAATCGGTACACTGCCCGGCTGCTGCGAGGAGTGGTTTTTTACGCAAAGCAAAAACTTAGGCTTTATTTCCGAGGAAAAATATTATAGAATAGAGGCTGTAGAAAAACGAGAGATAGGAGCGGCTATGGATAGAAATTTTGAAGAACGCTTTGTTGCGGCGCGGAGAAAGTATATTGCGCGGCAATTTTCCAATATGAATGACCGCCAGTTGGAGGCGGTGCTTACGACGCAGGGACCGTTACTGCTCCTTGCGGGCGCGGGCAGCGGAAAGACGACGGTGCTGATCCACCGCATTGCGAACCTCATCCGCTTCGGCTGCGGTTCGGACAGCAGGGAAGTGCCGGAGCAGGTGACGGAGGAGGATGTTCTCTTCTTGGAGGCAGAGGCGGAGCATCCGACTGCGGACGGTGCGCAGCGGGCGGACGAGCTTGCCGCATTGCATCCTGCCGCGCCGTGGTCGATCATCGCCATCACCTTCACGAACAAGGCGGCAAACGAGCTGAAGGAACGTCTTTCCAATATGCTGGGACCGGAGGCGGCGGATGTGTGGGCGATGACCTTCCACAGTGCCTGCTGCCGCATTTTGCGCCGAGAGATCGAACGCCTCGGCTACGATCGGAGTTTTACGATTTACGATACAACGGATTCCGAACGTGTGATGAAGGAGATTTTGCGGGATAATAATATTGACGAGAAGGTTTTTCCGCCGCGCAATGTTCTCGGCATGATCTCTAAGGCGAAGGATAAAATGCAGACGCCGCAGGAGTTTGCGAAGACGGCGGGCGACGACTACCGTCTAAAGCGAATCGCGCTGTTTTACGAGGAATACCAAAAGCGGCTGAAAAACGCGAACGCCGTGGACTTTGACGACATCATTCTTTTAACCGTCCGCATTTTGCAAGACTATGAAGAGGTGCGCGATTACTATCAGCGCAAGTTCCGCTATGTGCTGATTGACGAATATCAGGATACGAACCATCTGCAATACCTGCTTGCTTCCCTGCTTGCCGGATGCTATGAGAATATCTGTGTGGTCGGCGACGACGATCAGAGCATTTACCGCTTCCGTGGTGCGACGATTGAAAATATTTTGGATTTTGAGTCGCAGTACCACGGCGCGAAAGCCATCCGCTTGGAGCAGAATTACCGCTCGACCCAGTCCATCTTGGACGCGGCGAACGCCGTGATCGCGAACAACCGTGGGCGCAAGGGCAAGCGTCTCTGGACAAACAACGGTGTCGGCGAGCGCATTTTGTGCTATGAGGCGCAAAACGAGAGTGACGAGGCGAATTTTGTCGCAAACAATATTCTCTCTGAGTCGCGCGGCAGGAACCTGAAGGATTATGCCGTTCTCTACCGCACGAATGCCCAGTCAAACGCGCTGGAATATGCCTTCAAGCGCAGCGGCGTCCGGTACCGCATCATCGGCGGCACGCGTTTCTTTGACCGCGCTGAGGTCAAGGATATGCTTGCTTACCTGTGGGTCATCAACAACCGCGCCGACGATCTGCGCTTAAAGCGGATCATCAACCAGCCGCCGCGCGGCATCGGCGGAAAGACGGTTGAGACGATTGAGCGCCTATGTACAGCCTCCGGACAGCCGCTTTACAGCGTGGTGAGTGACCCTTATAACTATCCCGCGCTTGAACGGGCGGCGCAGAAGCTGATGAATTTTACCGTGCTGATTGAGGAGTGCGCAGAGCTTCTGAACACACTGTCTCTGCCGGACTTCTATGAGGAGCTGCTGATTCGCACGGGCTATGTGGCGATGCTGGAGCAGAAGAACGATGTGGAGAACCGCGCCCGTCTGGAAAACGTCCGAGAATTGAAATCGTCCATTCTGACCTACATGGAAAACACCGACGAACCGAGCCTCAGCGGCTTCTTGGAGGAGATCGCCCTCTATACCGACATTGAGCAGTACGACAAGGATGCCGACGCGGTTGTGATGATGACGATGCACTCGGCGAAGGGCTTGGAGTTCCCGAATGTCTATATCGTCGGCGCGGAGGAGGGCTTGTTCCCCGGAATGCGCGCCATCGGCGAGCAGGAGGAGATGGAGGAGGAGCGCCGCCTGTGCTATGTGGCAATCACGCGCGCGAAACAGCATTTGACAATCACAAGCGCGCGGCAGCGTATGCTCTACGGTCACACGACGGTGAATCGTCCCTCCCGTTTTTTAGAGGAAATTCCGGAGGAACTGCTGATCCGCAAGGGAGTGCCGAAAAGCAATGTCGGCTTCGGAGACTACACCGGGGGGCATTCCTATGCGGAACGTCAGAAGCCTGCCGCGCCGCACCGTTCAACGGACTCCTTTGCCGCGCAGAAGCCGAAAGCGCCGATTCCCGAATTCCGCAAGGGTGATATGGTGCAGCACAATGTGTTCGGCAATGGCATGGTACTCTCCGTGCTGAAAATGGGCAATGACGCGATGCTGGAAATTGCCTTCGATCAGGTAGGCACCAAACGTCTGATGGCAGGCGCTGCCGCCGCGCGGATGAAAAAACTGTAATACAAACTGCCGCTCCGCATAGGAATAGACGGGGTGGTGTATATGACGCTTGCGCAGCGTGATCGATTACGAAGTATCCTGACGGTCGTTTTGCTGCTGACGGTCGGGTTAACCTTGCTGTTTCGCCTGCGCCTTGCGCCGATGGCGGAGCAATTGATCGCCACGCAGGTAGACAATCAAGCCTCAGACGCGATCAATGCCGCCATTGACGAGCAGATCATTTCGGGAGAGATCGACTATGACCGCATGATCTCCGTCGAAAAGGACGCGGAGGGGAATGTGAATGCCCTGCATACAAATATCGCAGAGATCAATCGCCTGAAAACGAGCATTCTCAAGCGTGTGGACGAAAAGCTGGAAAACCTCTCGATGGAGGAGCTGAGCGTACCCATCGGCTCCGTCCTCCTGCCGGAGCTGCTTTCGGGCAGAGGACCGAAGATTCCCGTGCGTGTGCTGGCGGTTCGTACCTCTGACGCGGTGTTCCGCAGCAGCTTTGAGAGCGCGGGAATCAATCAGACAAAGCACAGTATTATGATCGACATTCATGTTGTCATCACGATTTTAACATGGACGGGGACGCAGGAGATCGCGGTGGATTCCGCCGTGGTCGCCGCAGAGACCGTCATTGTCGGCACGGTGCCGACGACTTATTTCGGCATGGAGGAGCTGCCATGAATCCCAACGAAGAAATCAAACAACTGACCGAACAACTGGAACGGGCAAATTACGAGTACTATGTCCTCGACGCGCCGACGATGGCGGACTTTGAGTATGACCGCCTCCTGCGGCGTTTGGAGGAGTTGGAGGCGCAGTATCCCGACCTCGCCTCGCCCATCTCGCCGACCAAGCGCATCGGCGGGGAGGCGCTGAGCAAGTTTGAAAAGGTGGAGCATGAGGTGCCCTTGGAGAGCCTGCAGGATGTCTTTTCCGAGGACGAAGTGCGCGAGTTTGATACTCGACTGCGGCAGAGCGTGCCGGAGGCACAGTACAGCGTGGAACCGAAGGTCGATGGGCTTTCTGTCGCGCTGGAATATGTGGACGGCGCATTTGTGCGGGGCGCAACCAGAGGCGACGGGCGTGTCGGCGAGGATGTGACGGAAAATCTCAAAACAATCCGCTCCATCCCGATGCGGCTGGAGAACGCGCCGCACCGCTTGATTGTGCGCGGCGAGGTATTTATGCCGCGCACGGTCTTTGAAAAGCTGAACGAGGCGCGGGAGCAGGCGGGCAAACCGCTGTTTGCCAATCCGCGCAATGCCGCGGCGGGCAGTCTGCGGCAGCTTGATCCTGCGATTGCTGCCGAACGAAAGCTCGATATTCTGATCTTTAATTTGCAGCTTGCCGAGGGCGTCCGCTTTCAGACACACGGGGAGAGCTTGGATTACCTGCGCGCGCGGGGCTTTAAGGTCATTCCCTATACGCTCTGCGGGAGTGCAGAGGAGGCAATCAAACGCATTCGCCTGATTGGAGAGACACGCTACGACCTTGCCTATGACATTGACGGCGCGGTGATGAAGCTCAACGATCTCGACGAGCGGACAAGTCTCGGCAGCACGGCGAAGTTCCCGCGCTGGGCGTGCGCCTATAAATACCCGCCTGAGGTCAAGGAGACGGTCGTGCAGGACATTGTCATACAGGTCGGACGCACCGGCGTCCTGACGCCGAAGGCGGTCGTTGCGCCCGTGCGTTTGGCGGGAACGACCGTGACGAACGCGACGCTCCACAATCAGGACTTTATCTCCGAAAAGGATATCCGCATCGGCGATACCGTGAAGATCCGCAAGGCGGGGGAAATCATTCCCGAGATTTTGGAGGTCGTTATGGATAAGCGCCCGCAGGGGACAAGCCCTTACCGCTTGCCCTCCGTCTGCCCCGTCTGCGGCGCAAGGGTCGAGCGCGACGAGGACGGTGCGTTCCTGCGCTGCACGGGCGTGGAATGTCCGGCGCAGCTAACGCGCAACATTGCCCATTTTGTCTCGCGCAACGCGATGGATATTGACGGCTTGGGCGACGCGATTGTGGAGCAGCTCATTGCCAACGGACACATTGCCTCGCCTGCCGATATCTATTATCTGAACCTTGACGAATTAAAATCTCTCTGGAAAAGCGGGCAGAAGGCAGCCACGAAGCTGTTAGACGCGATTGAAAAAAGCAAGCAGAATGATGTCAGCCGCTTAATCTTTGCCCTCGGCATCCGACAGGTCGGAGAAAAGGCGGCGAAGGTGCTGGCAAAGACCTTCGGCTCGTTGGACAAGCTCATGGAGGCGAGCGTCGAGGAGCTGACGCAGGTGCGGGATATCGGCGCGGTCACGGCGGAGAATATCGTCTCGTGGTTTGCCGACCCGCAGTCGCAGCATATGCTCCGCCGACTGCGCGAGGCGGGCGTGAATTTCGAGAGCCATATCCGGCAGGAGGACGACCGCTTCGCGGGTATGACCTTCGTCCTGACGGGCGCGCTCTCCCTCTTTACCCGCGACGAGGCAACGGAGAAGATCGAGCTTTACGGCGGCAAGGCGGCAGGCTCCGTCTCCAAAAAGACGACCTATGTGGTCGCCGGGGAAAACGCAGGCAGTAAGCTGAAAAAAGCAAATGAACTGGGGATTCCCGTGCTTTCGGAGGAAGATTTTCTGAAGATGCTTGCCTAACAGCGAAACCTGTGCTATGATATAAAGGTTGCGCAGACAGATTCTCCTCAGCGAAAGGAAGACACACATGAGAAAACTTCTTGCAATCCTTGTTTGCAGATTGATAAAATTGATCGGCGGTTTCGTCGGGAAGGGGACAAGCCTGCCAGGAAAATACGCGCTGAAGCTCTGCCCTGACATTCTCAGCCGCATTAAAAAGCCCGAGATGATCGTCGCAGTGACGGGCAGCAACGGCAAGACCTCCACCGTCGAGATGATCGCCTCTGTGTTAAAAGCCTCCGGCAAGACCGTTGCGTACAATGCGGAAGGCTCAAATCAGATCGAGGGGGTCACCACGATGATCCTCAGCGCCTGCACGCTATCGGGCAAAATGAAGCAGGACGTGCTGCTGATCGAGTCCGATGAACGCTATACAAAGCATACATTCAAGTGGTTCCATCCGACGCATTATGTCATCACGAACCTCTACCGCGATCAGCTCACCCGCAACGGGCATCCGGAATGGGTCTTTGACGCGATCAAGGAGAGCGTCTTTGACGATACCACGCTGATCCTCAATGCGGATGACCCGACCGTTTCCCTGTTCGGGCAGGGGAGAGAGAATGTGCTTTGGTTCGGCTTGGATCACTGCGCGGCAGATACGGAGGCATTTGTCGGTGCATACAATGACGCGCTGTATTGCCCGGTCTGCGGCAAGCCGATGCGGTATGCTTACTACCATTTTAACCATATCGGAAACTATCACTGCGATGCCTGCGGGTTTGCCCGCCATGATACGGACTTTACCGTGACGGACGTTGATTTGGATCACAGCCGTATTACGGTCAACGGTACGGACACCATCGAGCTGGCGTTCAAGAGCATCTATAACATTTATAATATCCTCGCCGCCTATGCCGTCTGCACCCTCTTAGGCGTGCCCGGCGCGGAGGTTGCTAAGCGCGTGAGCAATTATATTCTCAAAAACGGGCGGTATATCGAATTCACCCTTGGCGCCCATGAGGGGACCTTCCTCATCTCCAAGCACGAGAACTCAATCTCCTACGACATGTCCTTCCGCTATGCCGTTTCGCAGGGGAAGCCCTTCAGCGCGGTAATTATCGTCGACGCGGTCAGCCGTAAGTATTTTACCGGCGACACCTCGTGGCTGTGGGATATCAATTTTGATCTGCTGAACAGTCCGCTGCTTCAGAATGTCTATCTGTGCGGCAAATACTGCAACGATCTTGCCATGCGCTTCTCCTTTACGCAGCTTCCGCCGGAGCGGATCAAGGTGTTTGCGGATATCGACGCCGCCTGCGCGGCGCTGCGGGAAAACGGCGGCGAGCAGCTCTATGCGGTGACCTGCTTCTCGGATAAGGATAAGTTCATGTCGAATGTGACGAAAAAGTGAGGGCGCTATGGAAGTAAAGCTTTTGCATCTTTATGACGATGTGATGAATCTCTACGGTGAATACGCGAATGTGGCGATCTTGGCGCGCTGCCTGACCGACTTGGGGCATACCGTTTCGGTCGATACGCTCAGCCTGTATGAGGAAAAGGATATTTCCGCTTATGATTTCTATTTCATGGGCGCGGGCACGGAGCGGCGGCAGAAGCTTGCGCTTTCGCAGCTTATGCATTACCGCGAGGCGTTGCAGCAAGCCTGCGGCGCGGGCAAGGTCATGCTCTTTACGGGCAATAGCTTTGAGCTGCTCGGCGCGTGTGTGCAGGACGCGGAGGGAGAGAAGTTTGAAGGGCTGCATATCGCGGAATTCGTCAGCACGGAGGGAAAGCGCCGCATCACGGGCGACTGCCTTGCAAAGTTTGGCGAAACGGGTGATACCCTCGTTGGCTTTGTCAATAAGTGCAGCAAAACGACCGGAGTGGAAACGCCGCTGTTCACGCTGGAAATGGGCTTCGGTAACGAGGCGGACAAGGGTGCGGAGGGCTTCCGCAAGAACAACTGCTTCGGCACGCACCTGACCGGTCCGATCCTTGTCAAGAATCCCGCGATGCTGAAGTATACTGCAAAGCTCCTGCTCGGCGAGGCATACTCTGACACCGTCACTTATGCTTATATGGAAAAGAGCTATTCGACCACGGTGAGTGAACTGCGCAAACGCTTAGAGCTGACAAAAAAATAAAAGAATCGCCGAAGGGAAATTTTTTGTCTCCCTTCGGCATTTTGTCAGTTTTCTTTTGAAAAGGGTCTTCTCAAAAACGGTCAACGGTGTATAATGGAAATTGACCGCAGCGGTCAGGGGAGGAGACAGCATGAATGAAAAGTTCTTTGAGCTTCCGCAGGAAAAACAGCAGGCAATTCTGAACGCGGGCTACCGCGTTTTTTCGCAGAACGCTTACAAGAAAAGTCCCGTGAGCGAAATTGCGGCGGAGGCGGGGATCAGTAAGTCCTTGCTCTTCTACTATTTTCGGAACAAGCAGGAATTATATCTGTTCCTGTGGGACAGAAGTGCTGAAATTACGATGCAAGCGCTGACGGAAGCCCGCTGTTACGAGCAGACGGATCTGTTTGAACTACTGCAACGCGGCCTTAAAGTAAAGGTGCGGATTATGCAGCGCTATCCTTATATCGGCGCGTTTTGCCTGAAAGCGTTTTATGAGAGAGAGCCGGTGATCCGTCAAAAAATTCGGGAAAGCTGCGCGCGGTTTATGGAGATCAAGGCGAACGGCGCGTTGGAACGGCTTGAGCCGGAACGTTTTGTCGCGGGACTTGATCTCAAGCTGATGTATCGGCAGATGTATTTGGCGACCGAGGGCTACCTTTGGGAGATGCTGCAAAGCGGACAGGTCGATGTCGGGAAGATGGAGCGGGACTTTACGGAGATGATCGCATTTTGGAAGAAACTCTATTTGAGAAACGGGGGAGAGACATGAAGGCAATTGAGATTCGGAATCTGACAAAATTCTACGGAAAGGCAAGAGGCGTTGCCGATTTAAATTTAGAGGTGGAGGAGGGCGAATTCTTCGGCTTTATCGGCCCGAACGGCGCGGGAAAAAGCACGACGATTCGCACAGTATTGGGATTGCTCCACGCTGACAGCGGCAGTGCGTCCGTCTTTGGGAAAGAGATTTCCTTGCAGAAAACGGAGATTCTAAACGAGGTCGGCTATCTGCCCTCCGAGGCGGTATTTTATACGGGACTGCGCGTCAGAGACGTGCTGCGTCTTTCCGCCGATCTGCGCAAGAAACCCTGCAAAGAGGAGGCGGAGCGGCTTTGTGAACGCATGGAGCTGGATACCGCCAAACGTGTGGAGGAGCTGTCCTTCGGCAATCGGAAGAAGGTCGGTATCGTCTGCGCCTTGCAGCATCAGCCGCGCCTGTGTATCTTAGATGAGCCGACGAGCGGACTTGACCCTTTGATGCAGCGGGAGTTTTTTGCGATCCTCGAGGAGCGGAACGCGAAGGGAATGACGGTGTTTCTTTCGTCACATATTTTGTCGGAGGTGCAGCGTCATTGCACCCGGGCGGCGATCATCCGCGAGGGGCGCGTCATTGCCTGCGACAGTGTGGAAAGGCTTGCGCAGACGAACGCCAAACGTGTCATGATTCAGGGAAAGGTCGAGCTACCCGCGCTTTCGACGCTGCGTGACCTACAGGCGACGGAGCATGGCGTGAGCTTTCTCTACGGCGGTGATATCAATCGGCTGCTGCAAGCGCTGGCAGGGCAGCGGCTGGAGGATATCACAATTGCCGAGCCGGACTTGGAGGAGATTTTCTTACATTATTATTCGGACGGAGGGGAAAAGCGATGACAATCCTCAAACACGAGCTTCGGCGCGACCGCCTGTCCCTGACGGTCTGGACGGCAGCCATCGGCTTTTTAATCGCGGTCTGCATTTTCCTGTTCCCTGAGATGAAGGGGGAGATGGACAGCGTCAGTGCGTTATTCTCCTCAATGGGCAGCTTCTCCGCAGCCTTCGGTATGGATAAGGTCAGCTTCGGTACGCTGACGGGCTTTTACGCCGTGGAATGCGGCAATATCCTCGGACTCGGCGGTGCGCTTTTCGCGGCGCTCTGTGCGGTAAATGCCTTGGCGAGGGAGGAAAAGGAACACACGGCGGAATTTTTGCTGACCCATCCCGTCAGCCGTGGGCGTGTCGTTGCGGAAAAGCTCGCGGCGGTGCTGCTGCAAATCCTCGTGTTGAATCTATGCGTGTATGCGCTGGCGCTGCTGTCCGTGCTTCTGATCGGTGAGCCGTTGCCAATGCGGGAACTCACGCTGCTGCATTTGGCGTATCTGCTGCTGCAAATCGAGCTTGCGGGCATCTGCTTCGGCATCTCCGCATTTCTGCGCCGTGGGGGGATTGGTATCGGCTTAGGCATCGCGATCCTGCTCTATTTTCTGAATCTGATTTCGAATCTCACGGAGAAAGCGGAGTTTTTGCGTTATATTACGCCTTTTGCTTTTTCTGAGGGAACGGAGATTGTGACAAGTCTTCACTTGGACGCGCCGCTTGTCCTGCTCGGTATGGCGGTCGGCATTCTCGCTGCAGCGCTCGGTTTCATTCGGTATTGCAGAAAAGATATTGCGGCATAGCTTTACGACCCTACGCCCCAATTGCTGAAACAACAGTGGCGGCTTAGGAAAAAAGATTGCCACGTCCCCGATCTACAAAGGCTGTTTCGCTTATCATGGCGCGTTCTCGCGTGTCATTGCGAGGAGCGCAGCGACGTGGCAATCTCGTGCAGGAATTACCGACGGCGCGCAAGCTTGTTCACTTGTACTGTCTGCGGAAAAATTCAGAATCCGCAGAAATATATAGCTCGTTCAACCAATTTGTGCTATAATAATGAAAATCCGGACGTTAGGCGTATGAGTGTCCAAAGAGAAGGAGCGAAAAGAATGAAAAATAGAAAATCCATCTTGACGCTGATTTTGGCGGTGATCATGGTTCTTTCCCTGCTGCCCGTTTCGTCGGCGCAGGCAGAACGGTCTGTTTCTGTTGTGCAAATCGGCGACACCGACGCAGCGCTTACTCCGGCTGATTCGCCGATGGACGCTATGACATCAGCAACGCTGACCGCTGCGCCTGCAGAGGGTCAACAGGTTGTGGTATACTATGATGCGGCGCGGGCGGCGCTCTCGATCAACGCGCTTGGGAACGTACTGGATGCCACCGCAGCCACCGTCAACAATTCTGTCAGCATCAGCGTCAAGACGGCGGAAGCGGCGCTGCTCACCGTGGAGACCGACGGCACGTTTTATCGCTTTGCTTCTGACAGCGGCTATCTGTGCGGCAAGGACGGCGTATTGCACCTTTCCTGCGAAGCCGCGGACAGTCGGTGGGTGCCGGAACGCTGCGACGACGGCTTCTATCTGAAAAACGACGGCCGGTATCTGTGTTATGCCGACGGCGGCTTTACCATGGGAAGCGAACCAAGCGCTATTACGTTCTATGCGGTGCGTCCACACACCCATGATTATCAAGCTGTGGAAACCGTTGCTGCCACTTGCTTTGCCGACGGTTATGTGATCTATCGCTGTGCCCTCTGCGGTGACACCTACACCAAGATCCTTCCGCTGAATTCGAACAACTGCCCCTCCAAGACGCTGCTCGACGTTAACAGAAATCAGTGGTATCACAAGGCGATTGACTTTGCGGTGACCAACGGCTATATGAAGGGGACAGAGGAAACGGCATTTGAGCCGAATTTCACCATGACCCGCGCGATGCTGGTGACTGCGCTCTACCGCGTTGCGGGCACGCCGGACGTTACGGCAAAGCATCCGTTCACCGACCTGCATGCGGATTGGTATTGCGACGCTGTGGCGTGGGCTTATGAGAATGGCATTGTGAATGGCACAAGCTCTACGGCGTTCAGCCCGGACGCCCCGGTGACCAGAGAGCAGCTGGCAACGATTCTCTACCGCTATGGCGAAGCAGCCCCTGCTAAGCAAGACAAGCTGTCCGCCTTCCCGGATAGTGACCGAGTTTCGCATTATGCGGAGGAAGCCATGAACTGGGCTGTCAATGAGGGCGTTATCAACGGCAGTTTAGAGGACGGCGCGCTCTACCTCCGACCGAACGGAAACGCAACCCGCGCCGAAATTGCACAGATGCTGATGAACTATCTGGAATAATAGGAGTGCCTAAAGAGATTGCCACGTCGCTGCGCTCCTCGCAATGACAAAAAAGGGATGGCCTTTCCCTGTCATTGCGAGGCGCTTGTGCCGTGGCAATCTCGTGCAGGAAGCGCCGACGGTGTACAAGCATATTCATGCCAATAAGAGATTGCCACGTCGCTGCGCTCCTCGCAATGACAAAATAGGGATGCCTTTCCCCGTCATTGCGAAGCGCTTGCGCCGTGGCAATCTCGTGCAGGAAGCGCCGACGGTGTACAAGCATGTTCATGCCAATAAGAGATTGCCACGTCGCTGCGCTCCTCGCAATGACAAAAAAGGGATGGCCTTTCCCTGTCATTGCGAGGCGCTTGCGCCGTGGCAATCTTTTGTAGGTCGGGGACATGTCCGCGCCGGTGTAGGAACTACCGACTGCGTACAAATCTGTTTGTTTATACCGTCTGCCGCTTACACGGTCATAGGTGACATGCCACACGCCCTACAGGGAGTTCTTGATATGGGCGCTTGCGTTAAAGGATCTGATTCCAGTGCAGAAGGAACAGAACGCAGACCGCGAGAATTGCGGCGGCGCCGAGCCAAACCCAGACCTTTCCTTTACGCGCAGGCTTGCCGGCAATGCTGCTCTGCGGGAAAAGACCGACGCGGCGCAGACCTTGTACGAGCGGGCGGTAGAGCAAAATCGTGATCGCACTGTTCAGCCCGCTCTTGAGGAGATTGAAGGGCAGGAACACCGGAACCAGCATTGCCGCAACATCGGCACGCGCCATTCCCATGTAAAGCGGCGTCAGAGCGTAGTTCCAGATAAGCATGACAACCGTCATTGCCACGGAGCCGAGCACCAGACCGATCACCGCGCCGGAGAGCGTGTGCTTTTTACGGTAGACAAGTGCTGCAACACCTGCAAAGGCGGCGGAGCTTAAAAAGTTCATCACCATGCCGATCCAACCCGTCGAGCTGATGGTCAAGAATTCGAGGAATGAAACTACAAGCGAGATGACCAGCGCGGCGGCGGGACCATAGAGAAAACCGCCAAATGCGATGATAACATCCTTCGGTTCGTAATTCAGAAAGAGAACGGCGGGAATGCGCACCAGCGCGACGATGACGAATGCGACAGCGCAGAGCATGGAGAGAACGGTGAGCTTTTTGACTTGTTCGTGTTTCATTTGGTAAACCTCCGATAACAAAAAATACCCGAAGGAGAGCCTTCGGGTACAAAAAGATACAAATCGGATACAATTTGGTGATAAACCTTTTTGCGTTAGATCTTCTTCCATCCAGACTATACTGTCGGTTTCGGAGTTGCACCGAATCATGCGCCGAAGCGCTCGCGGACTTTACCGCCGGTCGGGAGTTTCACCCTGCCCTGAAGACTACTCTATTCAGTTGCTATGCCATTATAACGCCTGTATTACCAAAATGCAACTCTTTTTTTCAAGTCTTCTTTGTGTTATAATCGTTTTATTCCGCTTCGGACGGGTCGGAGGAAGTGCTTGCCTCCGTCGGTGCGGAAGACTCCGCTGTGCTTGCAGGGGGCGTCTGCTCCTTTTGCGGCATGGCGAAGCCGTGGATGACGCCGTCGGGCGCGCTGTTTGTGATGTCCCCGCCGATAACGCGCCCGTCGCAGACAAGGACGCTCGCATAGACGGGAGCGGAGGCATCCGGGTAATTGAGGATTTCATAGACATAGCGCATGACTTCCTTGCCTGCGTAGTCGGTCAGGTCGAAGCCCTGACTCTTTTGCAGATCATTGTAACGGGCAAAGACCTTGTTCTCCGTTGTATCGGGGATCTTCACCTTTTGCGTCTGCGTCGGTTCGGCGTTTACGCTCCAACCGAAGGTGGCGAGATATGCCACACGATCGTCGTTCGTCTCGCCAACGGGCGCTGCGCCGGACGGAGTGTTGCTCCCGCCCGCAGTAGCAAGCAGGACGATCAGCAGAATGGCGGCAAGCAGGATGACACCTGCTGCAATGAGCTTGGGTTTCGATAGCTTGGCAGTCAAAACAAACATGGAATTCCCCCCGAAGTATTTGTTGGTGATACACTGTATGTCCGCAGTCGGACAAATATACCCGAAGGGAGCGTTAAAATGCAGCGATTGGATCGGTTTCTCTCCGAGGCAGGCGTGGAGTCGCGCCGAAAGATCAAGGAGGTCATTCGTGCCGAGCGCGTGTGCGTCAACGGAAACACGGTCACTGCGCCGGAGCAGAAGATCGACGAGACGGCGGATATCGTCACATTAGACGGTGAGACGGTGGGCAGAAGCCCTTGCAGGGTTGTTTTAATGATGAACAAGCCTGCCGGCTGCGTTACCGCCGCGCAGGACAGGGAGTTCAAGACGGTGATGGAATATCTGCCGCCGCAGTACCGAAAGCTGATGCCGATCGGCAGGCTGGACAAGGATACCGAGGGTCTGCTGCTGTTTACCAATGACGGCGATTTGGCGCACCGTCTGATCTCTCCGAAGCATGGGATCGAGAAGACCTATTATGCCGAGCACCTCGGCACGGTGGATGAGGCAGATATCGCCGCGTTTGCCGAAGGCTGTGTGCTGCGGGACGGAACCCTCTGCCGCCCTGCGGTGCTGGAAAAGCTTGGAGAGGGGAAATGCCTTGTGCGCGTCTGCGAAGGGAAATACCATCAGGTTCGAAGAATGCTTGCCTCGCGCGGGAAGCCGGTTTCTTATCTGCGGCGTATTGCGGAGGGCGGCGTGCGTCTTGGGGCGCTGCCGCTCGGAATGACTCGTGAACTAACAGATGAGGAGGTCAAACTGCTGGAATCTGTTGATTTTGACGAAAAAATTTGATAGAAAAACTGAAACATTCTGACGAAAATTTCTGACACTGTTTGTCGATTTTGACGAAAAACTATCAAAAGTTCATAAAAATCCCACGCTGATTTGAAATAAAATGTATAAAACCTCTTGCATTTTGATGGATTTTGGAGTAATATATACTCATAAATTTGCCGAATCTCGGCATTTTTCCGAAAGATGAAGGAGGACGGCTTATGTCAAGTCGTATTTTTCAGAGCGTGGTGGATCAGCTTACGGCGGCGTCGCAAGCCTGCGTCGGCGTGATTGACGCAGAGGGGACAGTAATTTCCGCAGGAGAGAGCGCTTTGATCGGAGAACGCTGGGCAGAGGCGGCTGCGGCAGTATCTGCTATGCCGGAGAGCCCCGTTGCTGTTGACGGGAGAACCTTTATGGCACTGAAGGGCTGGAATCCGACCTTCGGCTTTATTGCCTTTGTTTCCGGCACCGGTGAGTATGCAAACTCGCTTTGCCGCATGGCGCAGGTTTCCCTCAACTTTACAAAGAGCTACTATGAAGAAAAACACGATAAGGGCACCTTTGTGAAGAATATTATCACCGACAATATCCTGCCGGGCGATATTTATATCCGCGCAAAGGAGCTGCATTTCCAAACCGATGTGCCGCGCGCGGTTTTTTTGGTGCGCCAGCGCGGCAGAACGGATGTGGCAGTCGTTGAGCTTTTGCAGACGATGTTTCCCGACCAGCAGCAGGAATTTGTTGTCAGCGTGAACGAGACGGACATCGCCGTGGTGCGGCAGGTCGCGCCGGATATCAGCGCTGATGAGCTGACCGCTCTTGCAAAAACAATCGAAGAGCGCTTGAAAACAGAGCTTTTTACGCGCACCACAATCGGCATCGGCACCGTCGCGGAGCATCTGCGTGAGCTTGCCGATTCCTATAAGGAGGCGCAGGTTGCCATTGAGGTCGGCAAGGTGTTTGACACCGACAAGACCGTGATCAACTATGAAAACCTCGGCATCGGCCGCCTGATCTATCAGCTCCCGACGACGCTCTGCGAAATCTTCCTCTCCGAGGTATTTAAGAAAAACTCCATCGAGTCGCTTGATCAGGAGACATTGTTTACCATCAATATGTTCTTTGAAAACAGTCTCAATGTTTCCGAGACCTCACGCAAGCTGTTCGTACATCGCAACACGCTGGTCTACCGCTTGGAGAAGATCAAAAAGCTCACCGGTCTTGATTTGCGCGAATTTGACGACGCGATTATCTTCAAGGTCGCTCTGATGGTAAAAAAATATCTCGCCTCGCGCGAAAACAGATTGGGATAAGAAATTTGGTGTTATTTTATGATTGACTTGATCAATGTTACAAAAACCTATGAAACCGGCACGCACGCCCTCAACGGCGTTGATATGCATATTGATGACGGAGAGTTCGTTTTTTTGGTCGGGCAGTCCGGTTCCGGCAAATCCACCATCATCAAGCTTTTGACGGCGGAGCTGAAGCCGACCTCCGGCTCTATCATGGTGAACGGCTATAAACTGGAGTCCATCAAGCGTTCCTCGATTCCCTATATGCGCAGAACGCTCGGCGTCATTTTTCAGGACTTCCGCCTGATCGAGAATAAGACGGTTTACGAAAATGTTGCCTTTGCCATGCGCGTGATCGGCGCTTCCAACAAGGAGATCAAAAAGCGCGTGCCCTATGTGCTGGAGCTGGTCGGTCTGGAGAATAAGGGCCGCCGCCTGCCGAACGAATTGTCCGGCGGTGAGCAGCAGCGTGTCGCCATTGCCCGCGCCCTGATCAACAATCCCACGATGATCATTGCGGACGAGCCGACAGGCAACCTTGACCCTGCGCGTTCCTTTGAAATCATGCTTCTTCTGGAGCAGATCAATACGCTCGGGACGACGGTCATGGTCGTCACCCACGAAAAAGGACTGGTTGACCGCTTCACCAAGCGCGTGGTGGCAATCGACGAGGGCAAGGTAATCAGCGACGGAATGGACGGGTATTACAACTATGAAGCATAATAATTTCGGCTATTTGATGGGCGAAGGTGTCCGGGCGATGTTTAAGCATGGTTTTATGTCCTTCGCTGCGATCTGCATTACGGTCGCCTGCCTTGTCATTGTCAACAGCTTCCTGCTGATCTCCTATAATATGAGCCTGATGGTAGACGACCTGCAAAAGAAGATGGAAGTGGTCGTAATCATTGACGAGACCTATACCGAGGCGGAGTCCAAAAGTGTCGGCTCGGAGATCAACCTGATCGAAAATGTGGATAACGCCCGCTTTGTCTCCCGTTCGGAAGCGCTGGAGGAATTTATCGGGGATTCCGACGAATCGCTGTTTGAGGGACTGGATCCCGAGAATTTCCGTGACCAATATGTGATCACCTTGGTGGACAACGAAAAAGTCGCGGAGACAAAGGCTGCGCTGGAGCGGGTTTCCGGCGTTGCCGAGGTACATGCGCCCGACGAGATGGCAAACGCGCTGGCGACGCTGCGAAATGTGCTCTACGGCGCTACGATGGCGATTGCAGCCGTTTTACTCATCGTCTCGCTGATTATCATTTCGAACACCATTCGCCTTGCAATGCTGGACCGGCGCGAGGAGATCGGTATTATGAAGATGGTCGGTGCGACCAACGGCTTTATTCGCTTCCCGTTCCTGATTGAGGGTTTCTTCCTCGGCTTGTTCGGCGCGGTCATCTCCTTCTTTGTCGAATGGGGACTTTACGAGGCAATCCGCAACGCAATTATCAGTACGGATCTGCAATTCATTACCTTTGTTCCGTTTACGGAGGTCTTGCTGCCGATGATCGCGGCGTGTGCGGCTGCCGGGTTCGGCATCGGTATCTTAGGCAGCCTTCTGTCGATTCGCAGATTCCTGAAGGTTTGATGCTTTTTTCGGATATCTCTTATGGTTAGGAGGAGTACGGATGTATAAGTACAGAAGAATCATTGTGTCCTGTATTGCGCTTTTGCTGATTCTCTCGCTGCTTGCCGGCTTCGTTGTGATGATTGTCAATGCGAAGACCTCATCGGAGATTCAGCAGGAAATTGACGCGTTGGAGGAGCAATCGGAGGAGCTTGCCGCCGAGCGCGAAAAGTTAGAGGGCGAGATCGCGGAAAACGAATCCAAGACATTGACGGTCGTCGAGCAGAAAGCGCAGGTCGATCAGGAGATTGAGCTGACGCGGCAGGAGGTCGAGGTTGTCAATGAGCAGATTCACCAATACAACATGCTGATTGCCGAAAAGCAGGCGGAGCTGGATGAATTGGAGCAAAAGCAAACGGACTTGTTTGATCGCTACAGTCTGCGTATGCGTGCCTTGCAGGAGCGCGGCAGTATCTCAATTTGGTCGGTCATTTTGGAATCGGAGAGTTTTTCGGATCTACTGCGCAACCGCGTCATGGTCGAGGAGATCGCGCAGGCGGACCAGCGGATGATGGATGAAATGCGCTCGGTTGCCGCAGAGATTTTAGAGGCGAAGGACGAGCTTGCCGCCGAGAAGGCAAAGTTAGAGCAGAAGAAAGCGGAGCTTGCCGAATCCGAGGCGCATTTGACGGAAAAACGCGAGGAATCCGACGCCCTGCTGACGCAGCTTGTCTCGGATAAGCAGAAGCTGTTGGAGGAAACGGAGAAATACGAAGCCCAGGAAGCCGAGCTCAGCGATCAAATTGCCGCATTGGAGCAGGAGCGTACCGAAGCACTGCAAAGAGAATGGGAGGCGCAGCATCCGACGCAGCCGGAAACCAGCGGTGGTTCGGACGACAACACCGATCCTGCGCCGGTTTATCCAAGCTCCGGAGAGAGCTTTATGTTTCCGCTGCCTGCCGGTTGCGGTGTTGTCCTGACCAGCTCTTACGGCTATCGTGTCCATCCGATCACCGGTAACTATTCTTTCCATAATGGCGTTGACCTCGCAATCGGATACGGCACGCCGATCTATGCAACGAAAAGCGGCTATGTCACCACGGCTACATATAACTACGCTTACGGTTATTATGTGACGATCAACCATATGGATGGCTTCTCGTCGCTTTACGGGCATATGACGAATTATGTTGTCAGTGAGGGACAATATGTTGAGCGCGGTCAGGTGATCGGCTATGTCGGCTCAACAGGCTATTCTACCGGATCGCATCTGCATTTTACGATTTACTACAACGGCGGAACGGTAAACCCGATGGAGTATATTTACCTGCAATGACGATATTTCATCCCAGAGCCTGCTTGCAGGCTCTGGGTAAACGATTTTATGGCGTTGGAGAAATGAAAGTATGAAGCAATGGAACCTTTTTTTGAAAATTCTGCTCTGTGTCCTTTTGACGGTATGCATTGTCCTCGTAGCCGTCGATATCACGGCGAAAAATACGGTGCGTGACACGCCCACGCCCGAGGAAACGACTGACAGCCCCGCGCAGGAGCTGGACTATGCGGATAAGGTCGCTGAGATTCTTGAAATCATTGACACTTATTATGTGGATGACTACTCGGCGGATCAGCTCGGAGATTATTTGGCGGAAGCGACGATTTCGTCGATGGGCGACCGTTGGAGCTATTATATCAGCGCCGAGGAGTATGACTCCTATGTGGAGCAGAGCAATAATGCCTATGTGGGCATCGGCGTCACTATTGAGGAGGACGAGGAGACGGGACTGCTCCGCATCGTCTCGGTCACGCATAACAGCCCTGCGGAGCAGGCAGGATTGCAGATTGATGACCGGATTGCCGCGGTCGAAGGAGAATCGGTGACGGAACTCGGCATGAAGGGCACACAGCAGCGCGTGCGCGGCGAGGAAGGGACAGATGTAACCATTACCATCGAGCGCGACGGAACGCGTTCGGACGTGACGATCACGCGTCAAGTCATTGAGACGGAGGTCGTGGTTTACGAGCTGTTGGAGAGCGGCGACGGCTACATCAAGGTCAACAACTTCGACACCCACTGCGCCCGAGATACGATTGCTGCGATTGAAGATCTGATGGGGCAAGGCGCAAAGGCGCTGATCTTTGACCTGCGCTTCAACCCGGGCGGTTATAAGCATGAGCTTGTCGAGGTGCTGGACTACCTGCTTCCGGAGGGACCGCTTTTCCGCTCCGTGGATTATCAGGGCAGGGAAGAGGTAGACTATTCTGAAAGCTCCTATTTGGATGTTCCGATGGCGGTGCTGGTCAATGAGGATTCCTATTCCGCAGCGGAGTTCTTCGCTGCCGCGTTGCAGGAGTATGACGCCGCGGTGATCGTCGGGGTGCAAACCTGCGGCAAGGCAAACTATCAGCAGACCTTCCGCCTGAGCGACGGTTCTGCAATTGCAATTTCCACGGGACACTATCAGACCCCGAACGGTGTCACGCTCGCGGGGGTCGGCGTCACGCCGGATATCCCCGTCGAGGTCGATCAGGAAACTTACCTCGCGATCTATTATGAAACGCTGGAAAAGGCGGAGGACGCGCAGCTTCAGGCGGCGATTACCGCATTGGCGGAGAATTGACAGAAAAAAGCTTGACAGATGGGTGATCCATCTTCTATAATCTATTGGAAAATTTGTAATATTGGAGGATTCGGCATGGCAAAAGAATTTAAGCTGACGAGAGAGCGCCTGAAAGAATTGGAGGCGGAGCTGAACTATCTGAAAACGACCCGGGAGAAAGAAGTTGCGGAGCTGATTAAGGAGGCCCGTTCCTTCGGCGACCTTTCAGAGAATAGCGAATACGACGAGGCGAAAAACGAGCAGGCGAAGCTCTACGGCCGCATTGCCGAGATCGAGAACATCCTCTCGCACGCGGTTGTGTTTGATGAGACGACCGATGCTGACGCGCAGGGCGTCGTCGGACTTGGCTGCACGGTGACGGTGCGCGACCTTGAGTTCGAAGAAAACGCGGTCTATGCTATTGTCGGCTCGCAGGAGGCCAATCCGATGGAGGCGCGGATTTCCGATGATTCCCCCTTCGGCAAGGCAATGCTTGGCAAGCGTATCGGCGACATCGTCGAGGTTGATGCGCCTGCGGGTATCGTAAAGTTTGAAATTCTCGCCGTGGAACGCTGAGAACCGAAATAAAAATAGGAGAGAGATATGGCTAAGTTTGTACCGCAAGAGGAGCTTTCTCTTGTCGATCAGGTGAAGATTCGCAGAGAAAAGCTTGCGCAGCTGCAGGCAGAGGGGAACGATCCCTTTGCCCGCACCCGTTTTGCCGTTGATTCCAACAGCGGCTGCATCAAGGAAAACTTTGAGCAAATGGAGGGTAAAACCGTCGCGGTTGCCGGCAGACTGATGAGTAAGCGCGGCATGGGCAAGGTCATTTTCTGCGACTTGCAGGACGCTGCGGGACGCATTCAGCTCTACCTGAAGTTTGACGAAATGCCCGAGGCAAATTTTGAAGATTGCCGCAAACTCGACATCGGTGATATTGTCGGCGTGAACGGCGATGTGTTCCGCACGCAGCGCGGCGAGATCTCCGTCCGCGCCCATCAGGTGACGCTGCTGTCCAAGGCGCTGCTCCCGCTGCCCGATAAATTCCACGGTCTGACCAATGTGGAGACACGCTACCGTCAGCGCTATGTTGATCTTATCGTCAATCCCGAGGTGCGCCGCAATTTCGAGGTGCGCTCGAAGTTTATCACCCATGTCCGCCGTTACCTTGACAGCCGCGGTTATATGGAGGTCGAGACGCCTGTTTTGAACACAATCTCCGGCGGCGCGACCGCAAGACCGTTCGTGACGCACCACAACACGCTGGATATTGACATGTATCTGCGTATTGCAACCGAGCTGAACTTGAAGCGCCTGATCGTCGGCGGTATTGACCGCGTGTATGAGATCGGCAGAATTTTCCGTAATGAGGGCATGGATCCCCGCCATAATCCGGAGTTCACCACGGTCGAGCTTTATCAGGCGTATGCCGATTTTAACGACATGATGGATCTGTTTGAGGAACTGCTGTCGTCCGCTGCAAAGGAAATTCTCGGCACCTATCAAATCGAGTGGATGGGTGAGCAGATCGACCTGACACCGGGCTGGCCGCGCATGACGATGGCTGAGGCGGTAAAGAAGTACCTCGGCGTGGACTTTATGTCGGTTACGACGGACGCGGAGGCAGAGGAACTGGCAAGAAGCGTCGGCGTGGAGCTTGGCGCGGACAAAGAGCATACATGGGGCAATTTCCTCTATGAGTGCTTTGACCGCCACGTGGAGGAAAAGCTGATCCAGCCGACCTTCATTACAATGCACCCCGTCGATGTCTCCCCGCTGGCAAAGCGCAGCCCGAAGGATCCGCGCCTGACCGAGCGCTTTGAGCTGTTTATCTGCCATAGCGAGATGGGCAACGCTTTCTCCGAATTGAACGACCCGCTTGACCAGCGCGAGCGCTTCCGCAAGCAGGTCGAAATGCGTGAGCGCGGCGACCAAGAGGCGGGCATGATGGACGAAGACTATATCAACGCGATGGAATACGGCATGCCTCCCACAGGCGGACTCGGCATCGGCATTGACCGCTGCGTCATGCTCCTGACCAACAGCTCCACCATCCGCGAGGTCATCTTCTTCCCCACGATGAAGCCGCTGGATATGCCTAAGAAGGAAGACAAGGCGGCGGAGGCTGCTTCGGCGGCATCTGCCGTTGAGGAGAAGATTGACTTTTCGAAGGTGCAGATTGAGCCGTTGTTTGCAGATTATGTGGATTTTGAGACTTTCTCTAAGTCCGATTTCCGCGCGGTGAAGGTGCTTGCCTGCGAAGCCGTGCCGAAGTCTAAGAAGCTCTTAAAGTTCACGCTGGACGACGGAACCGGCGAGAACAGGACGATCCTGAGCGGTATCCACGCTTATTATGAGCCGGAGGAGCTGGTCGGAAAGACCTGCATTGCCATTACTAATCTCCCGCCCAGACCGATGATGGGCATTGATTCCTGCGGCATGCTGATTTCCGCAGTGCATCAAGAGAACGGCGAGGAGAGGCTGCACCTGCTGATGGTCGATCCCCACATCCCGGCAGGCGCGAAGCTCTATTGATAAACAATATATGAACTAAGACAGCCCCGCAGGCCTGCGGGGCTGTTTGCATTTTCAAGTGTCATTGTATGGATTCCCTGTAGGGAGGGTGACATCTCCCCGACCTACCGCCGTTGTACGAACCATCGCCGTAGAGTACGATCAAAAGGCGGCGCAGGAATTACTGAAAGTGCGAAAGAATGTGTCAGCGTACCCGTCCCCATGACACAGATAGGATGCAAGGTTATGTTCTGTCCGGCGGGGCGTTGCGGCAGGCGAGCTGCCAGAAGGCGACTGCGGAAGCGGCGGCAACATTGAGCGAATCGACCCCATGCGACATTGGGATGCGCACGGTATAATCACAATCGGCGATGGTTTGCGTGGCAAGCCCGTCTCCCTCCGCGCCAAGAAAAATGGCAAGACGCTCCTCCGAAGCGAGCCTCGGGTCTCGGAGATCAAGTGCGTCCTCGCGCAGTGCCAGCGCCACGGTCTTAAAGCCTAGCTTTTGCAGCAGGGGAATACCGGACGGCTCGGCTTCCAAATATGCCCATGGAATTTGAAACACGGTGCCCATGCTGACGCGTACCGCCCGACGGTACAGCGGGTTGCTGCAATCCGGTGTCAGCAGCACCGCGTCCATATGCAGCGCAGCCGCTGAGCGGAAAATCGCGCCCACATTTGTGGGATTGACCACATGCTCCAAAACGGCGATGCGCCTTGCTCCGGCGCATATCTCCTCCGTTTTCCGCGGCTTCGGTCGATACATGGCGCACAGCACGCCTCGTGTTAACTGAAAGCCGGTCAATGCCGTCAGCACGTCAAGCGCCGCGGTATAGACCGGGACATCTCCGCAGCGGCGAATGACCTCTCTTGCCTGCCCGTCGATGTGTTCCCGCTGCATCAAGAGGGAAACGGGCACGCAGCCTGCGTCTAAAGCCCGCTCAATGACCTTGGGGCTTTCCGCGATAAAAAGTCCCTGCGCGGGATGCTCCCGGTTCAGAAGCTGCGCCTCCGTCAAGCGTGCATAGACATCAAGCTCGGGGGCTGAAAAATCGCTGATTTCAATAATGTTCGGCATAGTTTCCTCCTTAAATGGGATGACGCTTTTCCGAATAGTATAGCAGAAGATATACGGATTTTCAAGGAAGCACTTGCGATTTCATGTGTATGGAACGGAAACGGAGGATGACAGCGGAACGGTGTTACTGTAAGGAGGGACAGACCCGGGACTTTGACAGGTGCATAAGAGAAAAGCGGCTGTAAGCCATGATACATTTGCATTTCTCGCCCCGCTTGGTGCATAAAAAAATAAAAATGGTGTTGACTTCATCGCTTTACCATGGTAATATGATAATATGCTAAAAAGTGAGAGGATACGCAGATGGGAAAACTCGAAAACAAGGAAATGGAGCGCTTCTATGAAGCGGTGCTGACGTTGCAGACCGTAGAGGAGTGTGAGGCGTTTTTTGAGGACATATGTACGATCCGGGAGGTCATGGATATGTCGCTTCGGCTTCGGGTGGCCGCTTTGCTGAACAGCGGCAAAGCCTATCAGGAAATCTCGAAGGAGACCGGTGCAAGCACGGCAACGATATGCAGGGTGAATCGATGCCTTGTTTACGGAGACGGCGGCTATCGAACGGTGCTGGAAAGAATGACCCATCGCACAGAGGCGAAAACGGGAGGAACGGAAAATGATGTCTGCGGATGATGTTTTGACCCTTGGAGAGCGGACGGAGCTGTCGCTCAGACGCTTATATAAAAGCTACGGCTATACGCACTACAAGATGAACAAGTTCGAGGAATATGATCTGTACGCCGGTAACAAGAACTTCCTCGTTTCGGATCATGTGATCACCTTTACGGATACGGATGGCAAGCTGATGGCACTGAAGCCAGACGTTACGCTGTCCATCATCAAGAATGCACATCCGAAGCACGCCGAGACGGAAAGACTGTTCTATGACGAAAACGTGTACAGAGTGTCGGACGGCACCAAGATGTTCAAGGAGATCAAGCAGGCGGGACTGGAATGCCTTGGAGATATTGATGTTTTCTGCATCTCCGAGGTGCTGGATTTGGCATCAAAGAGTTTGTCGCTGATCTCGCCAAGCTATGTGCTGGAAATATCCCACGCCGGAATTATCTCCGATGTTTTGGATGAATACGGTTTTTCCGAAATGACGAAAAACGAGATAATTCGGTGCGTGGGGCAAAAGAATGTGCACGGGGTCTGCGAAATTTTTGAGGTTGCCGGCATTTCTCCGACAAAAATTACCGCCCTCATGAAGATGAAAGGTACTGCGGAGGAATCACTTGCGTTGCTGAAGGAGCGTTTTCCCGGAAAGGCAACGGAAGAACTGGTCGGCGCGGTGGAACTTCTCTGCAGGCAGACACCGATAGAGAGGATTTGCATTGATTTTTCCGTGGTGAACGATATGAATTACTATAACGGGATTGTTTTCCGCGGCTATGTCAACGGAGTGCCCTCAGGCATACTGTCCGGCGGGCAATATGGGAGCCTCGTCCGAAAAATGGGAAAAAGTTACGAAGCCATCGGCTTTGCGGTCTACCTGGATTTGCTGGAGGAGTTGGAGCACGACGGCGACGGATATGATGTCGACGTGCTGGTGGTCTATGATAAGTGCTGTGATGTCTCGGCACTGAGTGCGCTGTGCGCCGAACTGCGCGCGGGTGGCGAAAGCGTCGTGGCGCGAAAGAGCATTCCGGAAAAGCTGCGTTACCGGCGGCTTGTGCGTGTCGGCGGGGGGGAACGAAATGGATGATATGCTGAATATTGCGCTCCCGAAGGGCAGACTGGGGGAAAAGGTCTACGCGATGTTTGCCAAGGCGGGCTTCGAGTGCCCGGCAGTGCTGGAAAACAGCAGGAAACTGATCTTTGAGAACCCGGAAAAGGGCGTCCGGTATTTTTGGGTGAAGCCGTCGGATGTGGCGATCTACGTCGAACGGGGTGCTGCGGATATCGGCGTTGCCGGAAAGGACATCCTGCTGGAATATGAGCCGGATGTTTATGAGCTGCTTGACCTACAAACGGGGAGTTGTCGGATGGCAGTCGCGGCAAAGGAGGACTTCCGCGACAGAACCGGACGCACGCTGAAGGTGGCGACCAAGTTTTCCAACATCGCAAAGAAATACTACCTCTCGCTGGGGCGGGACATTGACATCATTCATCTGAACGGTTCCATCGAGCTTGCGCCGATCCTCGGGCTGTCGGATGTGATCGTAGACATCGTCGAGACGGGAACGACGCTCAGAGAGAATCATTTGGAAGTGGTCGAAACGATCGCCGCGATCAGCGCAAGGCTGATCGCCAACAAGGCAAGCTACCGATTCAAAAATCCGCCGATCGAGGAGATCCTGTCGAGCCTGTCGGCGCAGACGCAGCAGAAGGTATGACGGGAGATATTTCTGAAAGGAAGAAAATACATATGATCCGAATTATGAAATACGGACAGCTGCCTGATTGCGAGATCTTTTCCAGAGCCGTTCCGGAAACGGATGTAGAGAAAACCGTGTCGGATATTATCGCCAAAGTGCGCAGCGAGGGTGATGCCGCGCTGCGGGAGCTGACAAAGCGGTTTGACGGGGCGATGTTGGACGAGCTGACCGTTACGGAGGATGAGATTGCCGCTGCGCTGGAAACGGTGGAACCGGAATTCATCAAGGTGCTGAAGCAGGCTGCCGCTAATATTACGAAATTCCACGCAAAGCAGGTGCGCAACAGCTTTATTATCAACGACAGCGACGGAATTGTGATGGGACAAAAGATCATTCCCCTTGACCGCGCGGGTATCTATGTTCCCGGCGGAACGGCGGCTTACCCGTCCACGGTTCTGATGGACTGTATTCCCGCCAAGCTTGCAGGCTGCAAAGAGGTGGTTATGGTCACGCCGCCGGGGAAGGACGGCAAGGTAAATCCCGCCATTTTGGCGGCTGCGCGCATCGCCGGTGTGGACAGAATCTTCAAGGTGGGAGGCGCACAGGCGGTTGCGGCGCTGGCCTACGGAACCGAAAGCATCCCGAAGGTCGACAAGATTGTCGGACCGGGAAATGCCTTTGTTGCCGAGGCGAAAAAGCAGGTCTTCGGCGTTGTTGCTATCGACATGATCGCAGGGCCCAGCGAAATATTGATCATTGCCGACGGGAAATCGAATCCGCGCTTTTTGGCGGCGGATATGCTTTCGCAGGCAGAGCATGACAAGCTGGCAAGCGCGGTTTTGGTTACCGACAGTGCGGCGCTTGCCGAGAAGGTCGCCGAGGAGCTGGAAAAACAGCTTCGCGTACTGCCCAGAAGGGACATTGCCCGGGCAAGCATCGACGCGAACGGCAAGATTATCCTTGTACAGGATTTGGACACAGCCATCGAAGTTGCCAACGCCATCGCGCCGGAGCATTTGGAGCTGTGCGTGGATGCGCCGTTTGATTATTTGGATCAGATACGGCACGCAGGGTCGGTCTTTTTGGGACGCAACTGCCCGGAGGCGCTGGGAGACTATCTCGCCGGACCGAATCACACGCTTCCCACAAGCGGCACGGCAAGGTTTTCCAGCCCCCTCTCCGTGGACGATTTTGTGAAGAAGACCCAATATACCTATTTTACCGCTGCGGCGCTGGGGCGTGTGGCGGAAAGTGTGGCATATTTTGCCGAAAAGGAAGGACTGACCGCCCACGCAAGAAGCGCGATGATCCGAAGCGAAAAGGCAGAAGGGAACGGCAAAAAATGAGTGAATTTCTGAGCGGCAGATACAAAACGCTTGCCCCATATACGCCGGGTGAGCAGCCGCGTGATATGCGGTATCTCAAGCTGAATACCAACGAGTCACCCTTCCCGCCCTCGGCAAGGGCGGTGGAAGCTGCGGCAAAGGCAGCCGAAGGGCTGCAACTGTACTCCGATCCGGAGTGTACGCTCCTGACGGAAAAGCTGGCGGACACGCTGGGCTTGAACAAGAATGAGGTCATTCTGACAAACGGCTCGGACGAAATACTGAACTTTGCCTTTATGGCGTTTTGTGACGAGCACCACGGCGCGGCGTTCCCGGATGTGACCTATGGCTTTTATCCGGTATTCGCTTCGATCAACGCCGTGCCGTATACCGAGATCCCGCTGCGGGAAGATTTTACGCTTTGCGCGGAGGATTATTTCGGACTCCGCAAGACCGTCTTTCTTGCCAACCCGAATGCGCCCACAGGGATTGCGCTTCCGGTCAGCGAGATCGAGAGAATCATCCGGTCGAATCCGGACAGTGTGGTCGTGGTGGACGAGGCGTATGTGGATTTTGGCTGCGAAAGCTGCATTCCGCTGGTACACAAGTACAAGAATCTGCTGGTAACGCAGACCTTTTCCAAATCCCGCTCCATGGCGGGTGCGAGGCTCGGTTTCGGCGCGGCGTGCCCTGAGCTGATCGCGGATCTTCGGAGAATGAAGTATTCCACGAATCCGTATAACGTGAACAGCATGACCATGGCGGCGGGACTCGGTGTGCTGTCCGACCCGGACTATACCGAGAAAAACTGCCGCACCATTGCGGAAAATCGGGAATATACCGCGCAAAAGCTCCGGAAAATGGGCTTTGATGTCTGCCCCTCCAAGGCGAATTTCCTGTTTGCCCGAAACGAAAAAATTACGGGCGAGCAGCTGTACCTTGCGCTGAAGGCGCGTGGCATCCTGATACGGCATTTCTCCCCGGAAAGGATAAAGGATTACAATCGCATCACGATCGGCACGAGGGAACAGATGGATGAATTCCTGAAGGCAACGGAGGAGATTCTGAAGCGATGACGGACGGAACAGAAATGGAGCGCAGCATGAGAAAAGCAGAAATCAACCGAACAACCAATGAAACGAAAATCTTTGTCAGCATTGATTTGGACGGCAGAGGCAGCGGGACAATCCGAACCGGCGTCGGCTTCCTTGACCATATGCTGACCTTGCTTGCCGGACACGGCAGATTTGATCTGACGGTGCAGTGCGAGGGAGACACCCATGTGGATTTCCACCATACGGTCGAGGATGTGGGGATCTGCATCGGCAGGGCGTTTGCCCGGGCGCTGGGGGAGAAAAAAGGCATTTGCCGTTACGGATACACGGTGCTGCCCATGGATGAAGCGCTGATCCTGACGGCGGTCGATTTTTCGGGCAGAGCCTACCTTGGTTACGGGTTGGATATCCCGACGGAAAAGGTGGGAGAATTTGACACCGAATTGACGGAGGAGTTTTTCCATGCCTTTGTGCGGAGCGCGGAATGCACGCTCCACATCAAACAGCTTGCGGGCAGCAATTCGCATCACATCATTGAAGGAGCGTTCAAATCGTTCGCAAGGTCACTGCGGGCGGCGGTTGCGGCGGAGCGCGGATTTGAAGAGGAGATCCCCTCCACCAAGGGGGTACTTTAATGGTTGCAATCATTGATTACGGCGTGGGCAACCTGTTTTCGCTGCACAGCTCGTTTGAAGCCGTGGGCGAGGAAAGCTGCGTGACATCCGATATCCGGGTGCTCGAGGAGGCGGAACGGTTGGTGCTTCCCGGCGTGGGAGCGTTTGGAGACGCTGCGGAAAAGCTGAGACGGCGCGGGCTGGACGAGGTGCTGCGCCGGCAGGCGGAGAAGGGCAAGCCTCTGCTGGGTATCTGCCTCGGGATGCAGATGCTCTTTGAAAAGAGCTTTGAGTACGGCGAGCACCGCGGGCTGGGACTGATCCCCGGAGAGATCCGCCCAATTTCGGAGACGATTCCCGATGGGCTGAAGATCCCCCACATCGGCTGGAACGCGCTGACCTTCCGAAAGAAAAGCCCGCTTTTTCGGGAGCTTCGGGACGGGGACTTTGTATACTTCGTCCATTCCTACCATGCCGTAAACTGCGACGAAAGCATAAGCGCCGTGACGGAGTACGGCGGGATATTGACCGCCGCCGCCGAGCGCGGCAATGTGTTCGGCTGCCAGTTCCACCCGGAAAAAAGCGGAGAAACAGGACTGCGTATCCTGAAAGCATTCTGTGAGATAAAGTGAGGAAAGCAAAATGATCATTTTCCCGGCAATCGACCTGTACGACGGAAAGGCCGTCAGACTGTATCAGGGCGATTACAGCCGTATGACGGTATACAGCGACCGCCCCTGTGACGTGGCAAAGGAGTTTTTCGCAAAGGGTGCGCGGCAGCTGCACGTCGTTGACCTGATGGGTGCCCGTGACGGGGGAACCCCCGATCTGGAAACGGTGAAGGAGATCATCAAGGAGATCCCCTTTGTGGAGATTGGGGGCGGGATTCGTTCCATGGAGACCATTGAAGCCTATCTCGACGCCGGCGCCTCCAGAGTCATTCTCGGCACGGCGGCGCTGGAAAATCGGGCGCTGCTTGCGCAGGCGCTTGCGAGGTACG
>JBJDYD010000172.1:0-5575 GCA_051867015.1 Faecousia sp.
GAGTCGTCGTGCCCTACGGGCTGCCTACAGTTTTAAGCGTTACAGGCTACTACGGATTTTAATCCGCGCGGAGCGCTCTGACACTGTTCACTATTCACTGTTCACTGAATCCCGGGTGCCTGCACCGCCGGGGGCATACCCCCGCCCTACAGATGCAATTCACTGATTACCGGATGTCTCTGTCGTCAAAGGGGTCGCCGCATTCGGGGCAGAATTTGGGCGGGTGCTTCGGATCCTTCGGCTCCCAGCCGCACTTGTCGCAGCGGTAGAGCGGTTCGGCTGCGGGCTTCGGCTTGCCGCATTCCATGCAGAATTTTCCCTTATTCACCGCGCCGCAGGAGCAGGTCCAGCCGACTGCCGGCGCGGGCTTCGGTTTGCCGCACTCTAAACAGAATTTGCCGCTGTTCACCGCGCCGCAGGAGCACGTCCATGTCTCGGCGGGGGCGGGCTTCGGCTTGCCGCAGTTTTGGCAGAATTTTGCCGTATTCACCGTGCCGCAGGAGCACGTCCAGCCCTCTGCCTTGGGAGCGGCGGCTTGCTGTTGCTGTTGCTGCTGCTGTCCCATCGCAAAGAGGTTCTGCGCGTTCATGCCGCCTGCCTGCTGCGCCATGCCCATGCCCATGAAGCCCATCATGGCGCCGTTCTTGTTCTCCGCGGCTGCCTTCATCGCGTCCGCCTGCGCGCCGACGAGGGTAGCTGCCGCCATGGTCGGGTCGCGCATGATCGCGGTGCGCTGCGCCTGCTTGATCATCTCCGCGTCCTCGTCCGGCAGCGTGACCGAATTCATCGCGATGGAGACAATCTCCAAGCCGCGCAGGCTGCTCCACTTCGCCGTGAGGCTTTCGTTCATCGCCTGCGACAGCTCCTCGACATGACCGGGGATGGCGTTCGGGCGAATTTGCAGCTCGGAGAGCTTCGCGAGGGCGGGCTGCAGGGCGCTGATAAACTCGGTCTTGAGCTGCCCGTCAATCTCGCTGCGGCGGTACTCACTCGAGACATTGCCGCAGACATTCGTATAGAACAGCAGCGGGTCTGCGATCTTGTAGGAATAAACGCCGTTGCAGCGGACGGAGACATCAACGTCTAAATTGATGTTGCGGTCAACAACGCGGAACGGAACGGGCGTTGCCGTGCCGAACTTATTGTCGATGATCTCCTTGGTATTGAAGTAATACACGCGCTGATCCTTCCCGGTGTCGCCGCCGTAGGTGAAGCGCTTGCCGATGGTCTTAAAGGTCTCCTTGATGCTGTTGCCCAGCTTGCCGGAGAAGATGCTCGGCTCGGTCGAGGCGTCGTATGTAAACTGTCCCGGCTCCGCGCAGACCTCGACGATCTTGCCCTGCTCGACGATGATCATGCACTGCCCGTCCGCGACCGCAATGCCCGATCCGTTGGAGATGATATTGTCATTGCCCTTGGTGTTGGAGGAGCGGCTCGTGATGCGCTTTTGTCCCTTGACGACCAGCGTATCCTTGTCGATTGCCTCGCAATAGAAAAATTCCTTCCACTGATCGGCAAGCGTGCCGCCCAGCGCGCCGATACCGGCTTTGATCAGACCCATAGTAGTTCTCCTTTCAAATTATTGTGTCTTTTTAAAAAACTCTCGTGTTTTTTTGGAATACGGATTTCGATTGACCGTGCGGGGTTCCGGTGCGGAAGCGCCTTTTGCCAGCAGAGAAAATACAAGCGTCTTGAGAAAAACCGCAAGCAGCCAAAGCCCAAGCGCCGCGAAAAACCATGCAAGCGACCAGCCCTTCCAAAAATGCAGCGCAAGCAGCAGCCACGCCGGAATCGTCCACGAAAGGCAGAACACCGCGTTGATGCATAGGCTGAACAAAAATCCGCCGAACCTCCGCATTCGCGGCACCTCCCTTGCCATTTGGATAATTTTTCAGTTTATTATAGCATATTTTACGCGGTTTGTACAGAATCACTTTTCCCATTTTGTATTTCTTCCGCAAAAGCGATTTTCCGCGTTGCTTCACAGGAAAAGATATGCTATACTGTTTTTATCTTCATGATTCATTCCGCCCCCTGCGGCGGAGCAAAGGAGTAGTCTTATGTCTGATTACATAACTGAGCTGCGCCGCTTCCTTGAACGCGGCGTTTCTCCCTATCACGCGGTGCGCGAGGCGGCGGAGACGCTGGCGGCGCAAGGCTTTACACCGCTTTCCCTCGGCGGAGACTTTGCCGTCGAGCGCGGCGGACGGTATTTTATCGAGCACGGCACCTTTTTGGCTGCCTTTACCGTCGGGGATACCGCCGACTTCTTCCGCATTGCCGCCGCGCACACCGACTGGCCCTGCCTGCGTGTGAAGCCCGCGGCGGAGCAGATTGCGGGCGGCTGCTGCAAGCTCGCCGTTGAGCCTTACGGCGGCGCAATTTACAACACATGGCTCGACCGTCCCCTGTCCCTTGCGGGCATTGCCCTGATAAGGACGGACGACCCCATGCGTCCGGAGCGGCGTTTGGTCGCGTGGGACGAGCCGCTGCTGACCATTCCGAATCTCGCCATTCACATGAACCGCGAGGTCAACAAGGGTGTGCCGCTGAAGCCGAATGTCGACCTGCTGCCGATCTGCCGCACGGTGCAGTCGGGCTGGAGCAAGGACGGCTATCTGCTCGGCAGGCTCGCGGAAAAGCTCGGCGCGGCGAAGGAGGACATTCTCTCCTTTGAGCTGTATGTCTACTGCGCGGAGCAGCCGCAGCTCGTCGGCTTCGAGCAGGATCTGCTCTCCTCGCCCCGGCTGGACAACCTCACCTCCGTCCACGCGGTTTTGGACGGGCTGACCAAGGCAAGCGGCCGCGGCGTCAATGTGGCGGTGCTGTATGACAACGAGGAAATCGGCAGCAACACACGGCACGGCGCGGACAGTCAGACGCTTTCCCTGCTGCTGGAAAAGCTGGCGCTTGCCCTCGGCATGGATCGCGCCGCCTTCCTGAACGCCTGTGTTAACGGTATGCTGCTCTCCTGCGATGTAGCACACGCCCGGCATCCGAACCACGGCGAATTTGCCGACGCCTCCTGCGCCCCCGTGATGAACGGCGGCGTCGCGCTCAAGCGCAGCCCGCGGTATTCCTCGGATGCGGAGACCTGCGCGGTGATCGCGGGGCTTTGCGACAAGCACGATATCCCGCTGCAAATCTACATGAACCGCGCCGATCTGCCCGGGGGCAGCACCGTCGGCTCCATGGCTTCCGCGCTGCTCGCCATGCCCGCCGCGGACATCGGCGTGCCGATTCTCGCGATGCATTCCGCCCGTGAATTGATGGGTGTGCGCGATCAGGAGGCCATCTGCCGCCTGTGCGAGGCATTTTTTGACGATTAAGCCGAATTGCAAAATCCTGATGCAAGTCGGGAACATGTCCCAGCTGTACAAGAAGCTGCTGATTATGAGGAGGAGACAATGATGAAAAAGAGATTATGCCGTTATTTTGCCTTACTGCTTACTTTGTCGCTTCTGCTGTCCTTCGGGGCGGCGGCGGCAAACGCCGATGACTACGACATTCCCAATGACTGGAGTCACGACGCCCTCGTTTTCGCGGTGGAAAACGACATTCTGCGCGGCGATCAGCAGCAGAAGCTCAACCCGCAGCAGAACATCACCCGCGCCGAAATGGCGGCGGTGCTGGTGCGTCTGCTCGGCGCAAGCGGCGGGGGCGACCTTTCCGCTTTCTCCGACGTCGATTCCGGCGCATGGTATTATGACGAACTGAGCGCCGCCTACGCTGCGGGGATCTTCGGCGGTTCCGACGGGAAGATGCTGCCCAACGCCCCCATCACGCGCGAGCAGGCGGTCGTTGTGCTTTGCCGCGCCTTCGGCATTGTCTCGGACAACCGCAGCGCCTATACCGCCTTCTCCGACGGCAAAAAGGTCTCCGCCTATGCCCGCGACAGCGTAAGCGCGCTCCGCGAACAGGGACTGATGAGCGGCTACAACGACGGCTCTGTCCGTCCGCAGGCGTATATCACCCGCGCCGAGATCGCGCAGCTTCTCTATAATATCTTAGACTGCATTGCCGATACGCCCGACGCGCTCCCCGCAAGCGGCACCGTACTCTATCGCGGCACCCGGGCGCTGCCCGATGAGCTGAAGCTGGACGGCACGCTGATCCTCGCGCAGTCCGCACCGGCTGCGTTGGCACCGACGGGTTGGGAGATTTCGGGCGCTTTGGTGCTGCGCACAGGGAAGGACACGAACGCCGACCTGACGAACGCCGCCGCACGGGAGCTGGTCTGCGCGCCTCTCGGCGGCAAGGTCAGCGGCGCGGCGGACAAGGTCTTCCTCTGGGGCGTGGCCTCGTCCTACACCGGCAGCGCCAAGCAGCTCACCGTCTTAGGTGGCAGCCATACCTTTACCGGCAGCTCAGAGAAGCTGACGGTGTGCGCCGGCTCCCTCACCCACCGGGGCGACAGCAAGACGGTTTCCTTGGACGAAAAGACACGCCTCGTCTTAAACGGCGACGCGGAGACCGCTGCGATTGACGGCGGCGGCGTGCGTCTGACCGTCAGCGGCAGGGTCGAGGCGGTGACCGTCAACGGCAAAAACGCCGTGCTCGACGGCAGCGGCTCGGTGGGAACGCTCACAATCCAAGCGGAAAATTGCAGCGCGAAGCTTTCCTGCGACACAGTAGACGACGTATGGTATGAGACTTACCAGAAGGAGCATGACGCCGCACTGAAAACGGTGCAGACCATGCGCGTTGCCTGCACGGTGCAGCGTGCGACGGCAATTTATCAAAATCAGAATTTCACCGGCTATCTCCGCGATCTTCCCGTCGGCACGACGGTCTACAACGAATGGCATCCGGCAGGCGACGCGTTCTATGTCTCGCTGAAGGACGGCACAAAGGGCTGGGTGCCCCGCTGGGACTGCGATATCCCCGACGACACCGTAACGACGGACGGAGACCTCGATTACTCCAAGGCGACAAAGGAGGGCTTCGTCGATCTGCGCGGCTACGACAGCAAGACGGACTATCTCGTCTGGGTCAGCCGTTACACACAGAAGGTCATCGTTTTCCAAGGGAAAAAGGGCGATTGGGAGGTAATCCGTACCTTCCCCTGCTCCTCGGGCGCGAACAATACCCCGACCCCGGAGGGCATTTACACGATCAACAGCCGCACCTGGCGATGGAATTTCGACTACTACTATGTTGACAACGTCTCCATTTTCAGCGGCGGTCACGCGTTCCATTCGATCCTGATCGACTACGGCGGAAATGTATTTGACGGCAGAGTGGGCATCCCCCTCTCCCACGGCTGCGTCCGTATGCTGCCCGACGATTGCAGGTACATATACAGCCTCCCGATGGAGACAAGAGTCATTGTTTATTGATCTATGCATACAGCAACCCCCGACCATGTTTTTACGGTCGGGGGTTGGTGTTTTTAGTGAAGAGTGAAGAGTGAAGAGTTTGCACAGAATGGTAGACGGTGCATACGGGGCGGGTCTGCACGCACGCGGTAGTTCCTGCACACGGGCGGATACTATCCGCCCCTACGGCGTCGGCTGCGAGATTTCTCGTAGTAGTTTGTAACAGTTAAAAGTTGTGTATCAGCCTCTGTAGTAGG
>JBJDYD010000173.1:0-5389 GCA_051867015.1 Faecousia sp.
CTCCGACACTTTTCACTCTTCACTTTTCACTAACTCACTGCTCTCTACTTTTGGTTTCTTCGGTCGAGTGGCTTTAGGGCGGCGTCGCGGTATTTTTGGTTTTTCAGACGGGTGCGGAGGACGGATTGGAGCCCCGACACGCGGGCAAAGGGGGCAAGGTACGGCACACCGAGGGATTCCAGCCCCGCCAAATGCACAAGCAGGCACAGCGCCCCGAGGGTCAAGCCGAACAGTCCGCCGAGGCTTGCCAGCACCGTGAGCAGGAAACGCCAGATCCGCAAAGCGTCCGCAAAGCCGCGTCCCGGCATGGCAAAGCCGCAGATGCCCGCCGTCGCGACGATGATGAGCGCGGCAGGCGACAATATCTTTGCCTCCACCGCAGCAGAACCGACGACGATACCGCCGATGATTGACAAGCTCTGCCCGATGGACTGGGGCAGGGACACGCTCGCCTCCTGCAGCAGCTCAAACGCGACAAGCAGCCCCAAGACCTCAAACACCGTCGGAAACGGGACGGACTGCTTACTCTCAATGATGGATTCCAGCAGCGGCGTCGGCAGCATCTCGGGATGAAACGCCGCCATCGCCACATAAAACGCGGGCAGCAGCAGACCGATCAGCAGCGCAAGATATCGTATGACGCGCAGGCAGGAGGCGGAAATATAATTAGTTCCGCGATCCTCCGCCGAGGACATGAGATAGCCTAAATCCACCGGCGCGAGGTAACCCAGCGGCAATCCGTCGATCAACAGCCCGACACGTCCGTCCAAAAGTCCCTGGGCAAAACGGTCCGTCCGCTCGGTATACTGCAAAAGCGGAAACGCCGTCGGGCGGGAGCCTGTCACATACTCCTCCGCTGAGGAGGGCGTCACCATACCGTCAATGTCAATCTCGGTCAGGCGGCGCTTCATCCGCGTGACGAGGGTTGGGTCGGTCAGACCGTCAATGTAGGCGACGGTCACATTTGTCAGACTGCGCCTGCCGATCTGCGTTTCATAAAGCCGCAGCGCCGGTGTGCGCAGGTGCCGCCGCAGCAGGCTCGTATTGGTGCGCACCGTCTCGGTAAAGGCATCCTTCGGGCCCTTGACGGTGTTTTCCACCTCCGGCGCGGAGGGGGAGCGTTTTTCGCCCGTCTTCGTCTCGAAGGCAATCGCCTTTTCTCCGAAGAGGACGACACAGAAGCCGTTGACGAGCTTTTCCGCAGCTTCATTCAAGCTTTCGCACGCCAGCGCGACGGAATTATACACCGTGCTGTGCAGCGCGCTTTGATACAGCTCGTCCAACGTCCCGCCGCCCAAGTCCTGCATGAGGGGCTTGACGACATATTCCGAGATGTCGCCGCCCGAGGTCAGTCCGTCAATGGCGTAGAGATAGAGCGTATGCGTGCCGACCCGAAGCACACGGCGGTTAAAATCGCCCGCGCCCTCGAAGATCGCGGAGATATGCTCGTCCGTGATCGCGCCGGCGTAAGTGCCGTCCGGCTGCCGAAGCTCGTCCATCTCATCACCCCAAGGTAGTATGGCAGAGATTCGAGGGAATATACATATATATATTTGAGGACTAAGGGCTAAGAGTGAATGACTATGGTGTGCTTCGCACAGATTTCAACGCAATGCAAGGACGGTTAAAGTCGCTTACCTATTCACAATTCACTGTTCATCATTCACGATTCACTATTTGTCTGAAGAAATTCCGCAAGCTTGGTGCCGAAAAAGTCTACGGAGCGGATTGCTTCTTCGAGGGTGTTGCCGGCGGAACCGACTTCTAAAAGCACCGAGTAGGGCGTCAGATGCTCGTTATATCTTGCGGAACGCAGGGACAGCTCCCGAAACAGGTCGGGAGCATTGCCGGTGCAATATGCCTGCATTTGCAGCGCAAAGGCAAGATTTCCCTCCCAATTCGGATGCTCCAGACCTCCCGCGTCCGTTCCCATTACGAACAGCAGCTGCGCGGCGGATTGCCCGTTCAGTTCCGTCCGCATGGCAAGCTCCTCCCCGTTGGTATCCGTGATCGCGTCGCGATGTACATCAATGACCATTTGAATGGACGGGTATTCCTCCAAATATCGTTCGATCACCTCCGCAGTGCGTTCGTAAGCGTCATTATAGCCCGGCACATCGTTCAGCGTCGTATCATGAAGGGTTGGGATCCCGCAGGCGTTGAGCTTGTCCGCAAGCGCCTGCCCGACGCGCACGATATTATTCTCCGTGTCGAGCGTATGATAGGTGCCGCTCTGCTCATAATTTCCGCCGCTGTAGGCTTCCGTCGCGTGGGTATGGACGATTAGGATCAGCGGCTCATCCGCAATTTTCAGCTTAGGCAGCGGCTGAGACAGCAACGCGTCCATATCGAGCGTTACACCCGCGCGGTTGACAATTGTTACCGAGGCGGCATCCTGTAGGGGTACGCTGCCGGGTGCATCAGGCGGCGTGTAGAGCATGGTGGGAAAGGTCTCCTCCGCTTCGGCAGATACGGAAACGGCAGGCTCGTCCGTCTCCGTGTGCTCCCGCACCCGCTGCCACAGCTCCTGCGCGCCCTGCAAGCCGATCTCCGTACAAAGCCGCAGCACTGCCGCCGTCAGCAGCAGCGCAAAACAAACCCAGCGCAGCGACAGCCGAAACCGCTCCTTCGTATCCATCGTATCAACTCCTCCGAATAGTATTATCCTATGCGCGAGGGTGGAGGAATAGAACTGTTTTTTGGGCTATGCGTGAAAAACGGAGCCGGGGCGCAGTGAATAGTGAATAGTGAATGGTGAATAGTGAACAACTAAATATGGCGCCTTTACATATAATACAATGCTTTCTCTTTTAGGTATTCTTCTTCTGTTTTATTCCATGCATCACAGGCAGTATTAAATCTTTCTATTGCAATTTGCAGCCCTACCGAATTGCTTGGTTCACCGTGCTCTGAAAGCCATTTCAGTTTTTCTCTTGCAAGTTCTACTTCGTTTCCCAAATGGTATAGTTTTGCTCCGAGTTCTACGAGTCGTGTTTTATTTTTCATTTTGAACCCCTTTCTCGGCTATACATAGCCTAATAGTAGCATGCATAGCCTATTTTGTCCACCGCTTTTCGTTAAGCTATAGGCAAAAAAGCATGGGGGTTTGAAAAATGACCACAATTGAAGCCGTCCGGAATCGGATTCTAACACTTTGCGGGGAACGCGGCATTACCATTAATCGCTTAGCGACCCTATCCGCTTTGCCGCCATCAAGCATCAAGAATATCCTCTATGGAAAAAGTGAGAATCCAAAGCTAATTACAATTAAAATGATTTGCGACGGTTTGGATATTACACTCGCCGATTTTTTTGATACAGCAGAATTTAACGCACTTGAGCAGGAGCTTAGATAAAGACAAATGTGTCTGTGCGTATTTGATAATTCCTGCACGAGATTGCCACGTCGCTGCGCTCCTCGCAATGACAGTGAAGGAAAGCTTGTACGCAGTCGGTAGTTCCTGCACCGGCTTAGGACATATCCCCGGCTACAATGAAAATCTGCGCGGAGCGCTCCTCCACTATTCACTGTTCTCTATTCACTATTCTCTACATCCGTTTTCCTCTTTTCGACAAAAAACAGCCTTAAAATTTGCGGGAATTTGTTTGATTTCTTCGGTAAATTCGGTGGACGAAAGGGAAAATATCTGTTATAATAGTATTGGAGCATATCCGTCCTGACGAGACGGATAAAAACAGAGCTTCGGCTCGGAGAAAAGAGAGGTATTCCAATGATCGCTCACGGAAAAGAAATCAAGGTCTTCACCGCCAATGCCAATGTTCCCTTTGCGCGCGGCATCTGCACCGAACTGGGTCTGGACTTGGGTGACAGCACCGTTTCCGCCTTCGCTGACGGCGAGATTTCCGTATCCATCAATGAAACCGTCCGCGGCTGTGATGTTTTCGTCATCCAGTCTACCTGCAAGCCCGTCAACAACAACCTGATGGAGCTGCTCATCATGATCGACGCTTTCCGCCGTGCTTCGGCAGGCCGTATTACCGCCGTTATTCCTTACTTCGGATACGCACGACAGGATCGCAAGGCAAAGGGCCGCGACCCCATCTCCGCCAAGCTCGTTGCCAACCTCATCACCTCCGCCGGCGCCGACCGCGTGCTGACAATGGATCTCCACGCACCCCAGATTCAGGGCTTCTTCGATATCCCCGTGGATCATATGGTCGGCAACCCGCTCTTTACCCGCTATTATCTCTCAAAATTTGACGAGACCATTTATAATCACGACGATTTCTGCGTCGTCTCGCCCGATATCGGCTCCGTCGCCCGTTCGCGCGCCTTTGCCGCGAAGGTGCATATGGGGCTTGCCATCGTCGATAAACGCCGCCAGCGCGCTAATATGTGCGAGGTCATGAATATCATCGGCGATGTCGAGGGCAAGACCTGCATTCTGTATGACGATATTGTTGACACCGCCGGTTCCCTGTGCAATGCCGCAGAGGCGATTAAGACCATCGGCAAGGCAAAGGCGGTCTACGCCTGCGCAACCCACGGCGTTCTCTCCGGCAACGCGACACAGCGCATTGAGGACAGCTGCATTGAGGAGCTGGTTCTGCTCAACACCATTCCGCTGCCCGCAGATTACACCGGCACAAAGATCCGCCAGCTCGATGCCGCGCCGACCTTCGCAAAGGCAATCACCCGCATTTACAACGAGACTTCCATCTCCAGCCTGTTCTGATGCTGTTTCAAAAAAGTGCCTGCGATTGGCTCATCGTCGGGCTGGGAAATCCGGGAGAGAATTACGCCCGAACGCGCCACAACATCGGTTTTCGCGCCGTGGACTGCCTTGCGGGGCAGCTCGGCGCGAAGATTGACCGCGCAAAATTTCGGGGTCTCTACGGGCAGGCGAACTATAAGGGTCTGAAGCTGATTCTGCTCAAGCCGCAGACCTTTATGAATAACTCCGGGCTTTCCGTGATGGACGCTGCGCGGTTTTATAAGCTGCCTGCGGAGCGTGTTGTTGTGCTGTTTGACGATATTTCCCTCGACGTCGGGCGGCTTCGCGTGCGCGCGGAAGGCTCTGCCGGCGGGCATAACGGGATCAAATCCATCATCGGCGGTCTGAACAGTCAGAGCTTTCCCCGCGTGAAGATCGGCGTCGGCGCAAAGCCGCACCCGGATTATGAGCTTGCCGATTGGGTGCTGTCAAACTTCACCAAGGATGAGGAGAAGGTGCTCGCCCCCGTAATCGAGGACGCCGCAAGCGCCGCGTTGGAGCTGATCGAAAACGGCGTACAGGCTGCCGCAAGCAAGTATAATGGTAGAAAATGAGCGTTTTTGAACGAAAATAAGTGTTTTTTTATATTCCTATCTTATACGCCGTAGTAGCCTGTAACGCTTAAAACTGTAGGTAGCCCGTAGGGCACGACG
>JBJDYD010000174.1:0-5355 GCA_051867015.1 Faecousia sp.
CCATTATAAAAACGCAAGCCGGCATTCGTCGGCTTGCGTTGTTTTCTTTATGTGCCTGCTGCGGAGATGTATGAGGCAAAGGTGTAGATATCCGTATAGCGCGAGATATAGAAGCGGCTGACCAAGAACGGATCGTCAGAAGTATTGTACTGCCCGCCGACCATTTTGATGCCGAACAGGTAGTGGCGTTCGGCAACCTCCAGCGTCAGATCGCTGTACTTCCCCGTCGGGTAGCACAGAACATAGGGGATTCTGCCCGTGATGCGGGTAATGACCTTTTTCGTCTCGCCCAGCTCGTATTCCAGCGTCTCCTCCCCCATCGCATCCATATCGTCATGGGTGTAGCCGTGGCTCTGGATGGACACCAAGCCGGAGTCCGCCATTTCGCGAATCTGTTCCTCGGTCATTTTGTGCGTCATTCCGGCAGCATTGCCGATCACGAATACCGTTGCCTTCACCTGATGCTTTTGCAGCAGCGGCAGCAGCTCGTTATAGTTGTCGTCATAGCCGTCGTCAAAGGTCAGAATGACAGGCTTGTCATAGTCCTCTACGTGCGCCAGGTCCTCAAACCAAATCGGGTCATAGCCGTTTTCCACGAGATAGGCAAGCTGCTCGTCCATGCTCGACGGGCTGACAAACAGCTCGTCAATGCCCCACATGTTGTCGCTGACCGCGTGATACATCAGCACGGGGACGTTTACATTCTCGGGAATGTCAAAAGCTCTCGCGGCGGGCGTGATATAAGTGATGCCGCTCTCCTCATCCGTCCACATCGGATAGCCGAGCGCCTCTGCCGTTTCCGGCAGCGGCAGCAGCCCGCCTTCCTCGGTCGTATAAATATAGGTTGCGGCATGCCCGAAGGGTTTTCCGTTGGCAAGGATGCCGTCATCCGTGCTTTCCACGGTATCCGCTCCCGTAAGGCGCAGGGGCTGCTCGCTTTCCAAGGTCAGGCCGGTCGCTTCGGCAAAATCCGACGCGCGGATATAAGTATAAAGCGTGTCGTAGTAGCTCTGCACGGTATAGCACTCCACCGCCTTACCGCTTAAAATGTACACGCTCTCCGCAGGGATCAGGACGGCGGGCGGTTCGGTAGTGGTGGTCGGCGGTTCCGTGGTGGTCATCTGCGTTGTCGGTTGCTCCGTGGTCGTCGGTGCTGACGTCTCAGGGGGTGCGGGCTGTGCAGGCGTCCGATCCGTGGTGAAATACAGCACTCCGGCAACCACCAGCAGGAGCGCTAAAATCACCGATAATACAATGATCGCCCGTTTCATCTCACTTCTCCTCCAGAATCTTTGTCAGCTCATGCATAAAGCTGTTGATGTCCTTGAACTGGCGGTAGACCGAGGCAAAGCGCACATAAGCAACCTCGTCCAAGGGCTTCAGCCGCTCCATGACCAGCTCGCCGATCTTTTGCGACGGGATTTCGCGCTCCAGAGAGTTCTGCACGATCTGTTCGATCTCCGAAACCGCCGCCTCCAGATCCGCCATGCTCACGGGACGCTTTTCACAGGCGCGCACCATGCCGCGCAGGATCTTATTGCGGTCAAACGGCTCGCGGCTGTTGTCCTTTTTCACAACGGCAATCGGCAGGCTCTCCACGGTTTCATAGGTTGTAAAACGCTTTTGGCAGGAAAGACATTCTCTGCGGCGGCGGATACTGGTGTCGTCGTCAGAGTGCCGGGAATCGACGACCTTACTCTCTTGGTAGCCACAATACGGACATTTCATTACGGTGTCTCCTTTTCGTTTTGGCGTTTATTGCTCTTTTCCTTTTATGACAGTTAGTTCTATTTTACCAAAGGGAGTTCCAAATGTCTATCCCTTTTTTCAGCTTTCCCCACCTGTTTTTTCAGAAAAGATTGCACTTTCCGGCGAATTATGCTATACTGGGCATATCACTTTTTAGGAGGACATTATGAATCGGAAACTGAATCAAATCCTATGGGGCGGCGACAAGCCGGGACGCGCCGCCGTACTGGGCATCCAACATGTATTCGCCATGTTCGGCTCTACCGTTCTCGTCCCCGCGCTGACCGGTCTTGACCCCGCCGTCACCCTGCTGTGCATGGGCATCGGCACGCTTATCTTCCACTTGATCACCCGCGGCATCGTCCCCGCCTTTATGGGCTCCAGCTTCTCCTTCATATCATCCATCTGCGCCGTCGCCGCTTACTGCAACGACAACTCCATTGATGGTTTTGCCTCCTATGTCGGTTGGGGCATCATCGCCTCCGGCGTGCTGTACCTTCTGCTGGCAGGTCTCGTCAAGCTCTTCGGCGCAAAGCGCATCACGAGCTTCTTCCCGCCCATCGTCACGGGCTGCATGATTATCATCATCGGCATGATGCTCGCCCCCACCGCGATGAACAACATTACCACCGTCGTTGAAGGCATCCCGCTGTGGAAAAACTGGCTTGTCGCCGTCGTGACGATTCTCACCATCATTCTCGTCATGTTCTTCACGCGCGGCTTCATCAAGCTCGTCCCCATCCTGATCGGCATCGTCGTCGGCTATCTTCTCTCCCTCGCCCTCGGCATGGTCGATACCGCGAAGGTCGCGCAGGCGAGCTGGTTCTCTCTGCCGAAGGTGTCCCTGCCCGCTTTCAAGAATTGGGACGCGGTCAGCTTCGCCATTACCATGATTGCCCCGATCTCCATCGTCACCTTTGTCGAGCATGTCGGCGACATCACCGCCAACGGCGCGGTCACGGGACATAATTATATTGAAGAGCCGGGTCTGCACCGCACGCTGCTGGGCTGCGGTCTTGCCTCGATCTTCTCCGGCGCGATGGGCGGTCCCGCCGCGACAACCTACTCCGAAAACACCGGCGTGCTTGCCGCAACGCAGAACTACAACCCCGCAACCCTCCGCATCGCCGCCGTCTTTGCCATTGTGCTTTCGCTCTTCGGCAAGGTCTCCGGCATTCTCAACAGCATTCCCGCCGCGGTTATGGGCGGCGTGTCGGTCATTCTGTTCGGCATGATCGCCTCCGTCGGTCTGCGGATGCTCGTGGAAAACCATGTGGATTTCACCAAGAGCTATAATCTGGTCATTGCCGCCGTGATGCTGGTCATCGGCTTGGGTCTCTCCTCCGGCATCGCCATCGGAAACGTCACCGTCAGCGGCACCGCGATTGCCGCCGTGCTCGGCGTGATCCTCGCAAAGGTCCTTCCGCAGGAGGATCGTGAGAACACAAAAGCCGCCAAACAATAAATCACGAACAGCATCATAAAGTCATCCCCGCCGCAAGCCTTCTTTGCGGCGGGGATGTTCTTTTATTCATCCGGATAGCCGGAGACATACAGGTCTTCGTAGACGGTGCGGTAGATCCAATCGCTTGCGCGGTGGAGATCGTAAACGCAGTAGAAATACTGCTCCTCTCCGAAGATGCCGCCCCAATAGTCCACATTTTCCAAGAGCGCATAGGATTCAATCGTATAGCCCCCCTGCACTGCCTTCAGCGCGATATCCATCAGCTCCTCTGCGGAGAAGGAGGTCGTGCACATGCCGAGGCAGGAGCGGATGAAGCCCGGATAGTCCCCGATCGGCATCCGCTGGACAGATTGCATCAAGGAGGTCAGCACCTGACGCTGGCGTCCCGTGCGCTTGATCTCGTTGTCGGAAGCGTTGCTTTTGCGAATACGGGAGTAGACCAGCGCCGCGTCTCCCATGAGGAGGCACTTTCCCGCCGTCAGGTTATCCTGCTCGTTCCGCAGGTAATATACCTCGTCCCAGTCAAGCTCCACCTCAACGCCGCCGACCAAATCGACAATATCGGCAAGCTGCCCAAAATCTACGGCGATATAATCCTTGACATTGAGGGAAAGGTTTTGGTTAATCGTACCGATGGCCATCTGCGCGCCGCCCCAGTGATAGGTGTAGGTCAGCTTGGCATAGGTGCCCCATTCCGGGATCCGCACATACGAGTCGCGCGGAATAGAGATCATTTTAATTTTCCGATGAGCGTCGTCAACAGACAAAAGGATAATGCTGTCCGAGGAGCTGACCCTGTCCAGACCGAACAGGAGGAAATTCGTAACCTGTTCGGAGCCGTCGAGCAAATAGCTGGGGCCCGCGGGCGCCGCGCCGTCTAAAAGCTTCCGCGCCTCCTCCGGCAATTCATCGTAGTCGATTGCTTCCCATTCAATCTCCTGATCGAAGGTTTTTTGCTCGATCTCCTCCGGCGAAACGGTGCTGCCCTGCACCTCGTTTTCACGGATGATCTCACCGTTCTCTTCGAGCTTCACAACATTCAACTGCTCCTGATCCAGCATTTCTCCTTGTTTCAATGTGCCGAACATATAACGGTAGGCATAAAGTCCCAAGCTGCAAGTAACAAGCACCAGCATGGACAGGAGCAAGCCGGCAACAGACATTCCTTTTTTCTGTCTGCGCAGGAAGAAGCTGACAGAGGCAGGAATCACCGCGAGGACGGACAAGAATGTCGCGGCAATGACCACGTTTTGCCCGAGCTGCACATCGCTGCCCGCGAGTGTTCCGGCGCGATAGGACAAAAGTGCATAAACGCAAAAGGCAAGAAGGGCAAACAGCGCAGCCAGCGCCAGCAGCAAGGAGGTTACGCCGAGCGTGCGTTTCTTCCTGCGGTTGCGTTCGGGACGCCGATAGCCCACGGTCTGCTGATCCTCATAATTGTTTTGTTCCATAGTGCATCTCCCTTCGGGATGGTAAATATGTTTTGGTGTAGCCGGTGGTTATGGGCTATTTTATCACATTCCATCGAAAAAAGCTACCCCCTTTCTGCTGCGCCGTATCAGAAAGCCGAAAACCGCGAAAACGGAGGGGCAGGCGCCCCTCCGTCGAAGTGAAAAGCGTTGACTTCCGTCAGCAGCCGCAGTTGTTGTCGCAGCCACAGCCGCAGCCGCAGCCGTTGTTCAGCCAGTTGCCGTTGTTACCGCAGCAGCAGAACAAGAGGATGAGGATGATGATCCACCAGCAGCCGCCAAAACCGTTCGAGTTGCAATTCATAATCAGGAACCTCCCGTTTCAGTTATGAGCTCTGCGCTCATTCCATGTTATGACGGGCGGCGAAAAAGGTGACGGTGCCGCAAAAGAAACGCCGCTGTTTTCGGCAAAATTTTTCAGCCCGCTCCCCGTAGGGCGGGCAGTCATATTCCGGCGCAGCTCCCCCCCCGATGTCATTGCGAGGAGCGCAGCGACGTGGCAATCTCGTGCAGGCACCACCCACTTTGTCATTGCGAGGAGCGCAGCGACGTGGCAATCTATGCACGGGCTAAGGGCTAAGGGTGAATGACTGAGGAGCGCTCCGCGCAGATCAAAAACACGGGCGGCTGATAGCCGCCCCTACTAGTTTGTAACAATTAAAAGTTGTGTAT
>JBJDYD010000175.1:0-5273 GCA_051867015.1 Faecousia sp.
CCTCGTCGTACCAGTAATAGGGCGTTCCATAGTCGCCGCTATCGCCGGAGTAGGCGGGCTGCTCGGGGCGGGCCTTCGGCGCGGTGCTCCAACCGGCGGTGTAGGAAAGTGTCGTAAGCAGATTGTTGCAGATATCAAAGTAGTTTTGGATGCGGCTCTCCAGGGCAATGGTCGATGCGACGAGTGCGTAGCCGGTCGGACCGTAGTAGCGCACCTCCATGCAGCCGCGCACGGGCTGAGACGGGCCGTTCTGGAAGATAGAACCGTCAAGCCACAGATAGCCGGTGATACTGTAATAGTCACCGTTGTCCTTAAAATCGGTACCGATGGATTTGATGAGATAGTTGCCGTACATGGTATTCATAAAGTCATCGAGCATTTTCACCATGTAGGGCTCTGCGGTGGCGGCACCCTGTTCCATGTAGGGGTCATAGCCGGAGATGGGCTGGAAGGCGATCACAAGGTTGGAGTAATAGTCGTCCGTGCCGTCTTCCATGATCGCATTGAAGCTCAACGCGTTATTGACATTCGAATGTGGATGCGCTTCCATCTGGATAGGATAGTCGATGGAAACATTTGAAAAGCCGTCCGGGAAGTAAGCGGTCTCGGTGAGTGTATCCTCCGGCGTCGGAAGAAGCATGAGATTGTCTGAAAGCGTGAGGGTATTTCCGCTTTCGTCGCTCAAATCGCCATAGGCGGTCTTCCGGAGGGAGATCACCTCTTCACCATCCTCCATACAGAGCGTGATGCAGTCTTCCTCCGCCGCAACGTAGCCGGGGCCAACCTCCTCTCCGTAGAGGTTAACGGCAGCCCATTCGTAAGCGTCGTTGATGACAAAGTAGAGCGGCTCGTTTTCCACCTTCCAGCAGCCGGTATAGCCGGAAATGTCGGCGTTCATGCCGAAATCGTCCGTCGTGTTAATGACCGGATCCTCGTTTCCTCCCCCACTATAACCGGCGTACAGCGCTTTATATTCCTTCGATGTGCAGATCGTAATGCCCGGATTGTCGTCAGGCGACTGGAAGACAATATAGTCGCCGCCGTGCAGCGTAAACTCGGCATTGGTGTCGTACAGAACGTTGCCTGCCTCACCGTAGGCAAGAATGTTGAAACCCGGAAGCTCGGACGGCTTATAGGAGCCGAGCGTGACATTCATCGTCTCTCCGTCCCGGAATATGCCGTCGACAAGCTCGTCGCCCCAGTCATCGCCGGTCGTGGCGGCGATGCAAAGGGAGGTGATGTCCTGCCCGCTTTGGTTCGCGAGCGTTACCTCGACCTTCTCTTCTGTTTCCCCGCCGCACGCCGCCAGGCTCAGGCACAGAACCAGCGCCAGCAAAAGACTGAAATACTTTTTCCAATGTTTCATGATCGTGATTCTCCTTTTTAATAATAAGTTGTGGCTCGATACTCCTGCTCTGCCATGGACAGCAGTTCATCGTGGCTCAGCTCCACATTGCCGAAGCGGACAAAAATGCCGTTGGTCACAGCACTGTTCCACACCTGCGGGACGGATAGCGGCCGAAAACGGATTTTGTCAAGGTAGGGCTTCATGTTCAGCAGCAAACGGCTGCCGGATATGAAATCAATTTGCAGGACAAACCCGTCCAACGGTCTGACCGCTGAAATATATCTTCGTTTCACATAAGTCCTCCTTCCTGCGTATAAAAAATAAGCTATACAAGCATTATACGGTTGATTTTTAGAAATGAACATTAACCAAAGGTTAGGTATTTTGCGAGAACAGCCCCATCCGGGAGCAGATGCCGCTATCAGGAAATGGCGGACCGAGCGGCACCATAGCCCTCCTGCCACCATGTCCGGAACCTCATAAGAAACTTGCGCTTCTGATTTGTTTTAGTATAAAAAACTCCGCATGGCGTGAAGTCATGCGGAGCTACAGGGGTAACCGGATATTACAAAATTCGCGCTGTCAGCCCAGGCAGCGATACAGGAAGGTAACGATCTGGGCGCGGGTGCAGGTGTCATTGGGAGAGAATGTGGTGTCGCCGGTACCCTTGGTGATACCGTTTTCCACCGCCCATAACACTGCGTCGGTGTAGTAGGCGTCGGCAGCAATGTCGATGAAGGGATTCGCGCTGCCGGCGGCGGGAGACCTCCGGCTGCGCCACAGGAAGGTAACGACCTGGGCGCGGGTGCAGGTGTCATTGGGAGAGAATGTGGTGTCGCCGGTACCCTTGGTGATACCGTTTTCCACCGCCCACAGCACTGCATCGTAGTAGTAGGTGTCAGCAGCCACATCGGTGAAGGGCATGGTGCCGGACTTCGGAGCCGGGGACCCGGCAGCACGCCACAGGAAGGTGACGACCTGGGCGCGGGTGCAGGTGTCATTGGGAGAGAATGTGGTGTCGCCGGTGCCCTTGGTGATACCGTTTTCCACCGCCCACAGCACCGCATCATAGTAATAGGCGTCGGCGGGGACATCCACGAAGAAGTTCCGCATGGAGTTATCCTCCATGAAAGCAGCCTGAACCGTGACATTGGATGCGGGCATGATAAAGGTATACTTGCCGTCCTTCCCTGTGAGCGCTACTTCCTTGCCGTCCTTATCGGTAACGGTCAGGGTCTCCAGCGTGTAGCCCTTGTCGGGGGTGACGGTCAGGGTGACGGCGGTACCCTCGGAGGCAGTCTTGTGGCTGGAGGTCACATCGCCGTGCTTCGCGCTGTTCACGGTAATGGCATAGGTGGTGGGTGCATCAGCCACAAAGATGACCTTGACAGTCACATTAGAATCGGGCATGGTAAAGGTATACTTACCGTCCTTCCCGGTGAGCGTTACTTCCTTGCCGCCCTTATCGGTAACGGTCAGGGTCTCCAGCGTGTAGCCCTTGTCGGGGGTGACGGTCAGGGTGACGGCGGTACCCTCGGAGGCAGTCTTGTGGCTGGAGGTCACATCGCCGTGCTTCGCGCTCTCCACGGTTACGGTGTAGGTTGTGGTGCCGTCTTCTGTTAAGCACGGCAGTGCAAACGCGCATCCGATCGTGGCGTCGAAATTCTTTCCGTAGTCTACCGCTTTGTTATCGCCGTTTAATACGACATGATCCTTGGTCAGCCCGGATACATCATATCCTGCATTCACATCCGCTCTCAGCCCCAGCATGTATACCTTGCCTGCTTCCAGCGGACCGTAAACGGGTGCATCCACTTCTCCGTCATTATCGGTATCTTGGCCTAAAAAATAAGAATAAGGTTGATCTTTTGCCTTAAGATATCCGCCGGTCAGGCTCAGACCTTCCGTACAGGCGGTGACAACGATATCTTCGGCGTTTGCTCCCAAGGCATAGCCCTCCAGGGCAAAGCCGGCCTCTGTGATCTGCTTGGTCTGTGCTTCAGGGGTCCAGTGGGCGTAAACGATGGCATCGGCGGTGAATTTGGTGTAGGAAGTTAGTTTTTCGCCGCCGGCTGCTTCGGTGTACCAGCCGTCAAAGCTGTAACCCTCGCGGGTTGCGGCGGAAAAATAATTCAGCGTGCCGTACTCGTCGGTTTCCGTGGTAGAGTGGCTGCCCGTCGTCAGCGTGCCGCCGTTGGGGTCGAAGGTGATGGTGTATTTCGCTGAGGGTACGGAGCCGTCTCCCTTCCAGAGGACGGTAATCGCCACATCGTGATCAGGCATCTCAAAGAAGAAGGTGCGGTAGGCGGACTCCGTGTCACCGTCTATCCAGAACAGAATGTCTTCCTTCGCGATTCCGGACAGCGACAGGTCTTTCAGAATGTAGCCGTCACGCTTGCCGACCTGCAGAGCGACCCAATGTCCCGCGATATAGTCATCAACATAAGTTTCGCCGGGTTCGAGCCCCATGTCAGTTCCGTAAAGACCGGATGCCGTGACGGTGTTTGCGGGTATCAGTGCGAAAGTAGCGCTATCTTCGTATCCGCAATCGTAGTCGTAGGTGACCTCCGTTACATCGGGCGCAAATGTCAGGCTCGTTCCCTTGACGGTGCCGCCCGTCCAGTTGCTTGCCTTACTCAGGTCAAACCCACCGGGCAGGGTGGAGAGATCAAAGGCGCTGTTCTCAGACAGCCGGACCGGATAGGTGTTGTCTTCTGCGTTAAAGTACACCAGTCCCGTATTGCCGCTGACATCCAGGGCCGCCAGATAATTAAAGCCACAGTACAGATATGTCAGCGCTGTATTGTTGCTGACATCCAGCTCCGAAAGATAATTCGAGTAGCAGTTCAGATAACTCAGTGCGGTATTGTTGCCGGTGTCCAGCGACTGCAGATAATTATCGCCGCAGTGCAGGTCCTTCAGTGCGGTATTGTTGCTGATGTCCAGCGATTGCAGATAATTACTGTTGCAGTACAGGTACGTCAGTTCGGTATTGTTGCTGACGTCCAGCGACACCAAATTATTATAGCTGCAGTGCAGGTCCTTCAGTGCGGTATTGTTGCTGACGTCCAGCGACACCAGTTCATTCTGGCTGCAGTCCAGACCCACCAGTGCGGTATTTTTGCTGACATCCAGCGACACCAGTTCATTATAGCTGCAGTGCAGGCCCGTCAGTGCGGTATTGTTGCTGATGTCCAGCGACACCAGATCATTATAGCCACAGTCCAGATATATCAGTTCCGTGAAGTACGCAATGCCCGTGAAATCAGAAATGCCGCTAAAGTAGCAATCTATGCGTGTTGCATTCGCGATTTCTTCGGCGCTGAGCTTATTGTCTTTTGGGTCATCTTTATCAAAGTTTTCGCTGACATAGGCGCGGAATTTCGCATCCGGGAAGTTTGTATCATTGATTTCCACAACGGGTTCCTCCGCCAGCGCGGCGGCGGGCAGCAGACTCAGGCACATCACCAGGGAAAGCAATATGCCCAGTCCCTTCCGCAGGGTTCGATTGTGTTTCATGTTATTTCCTCCGTTTCTTTTTTGAATTCAGTGTTCCCGCTCCGCACTGCCGGGGCGGACAGAACTGCCGCAGATAAAAAATCCACCATACAAATATTATACGGTGGATTTTAGAAAGGAACATTAACCAAAGGTTAGGTCTTTTGTGAGAACAGCGCGGCAAGCTGCTTTCTCTTGGTTCGGGTGTCGCCCTCGATATGAAGTTTGGAATAGATCTGATTCACATACTGCTTGACGCTGCCCTCGGAGAGAAACAGCCTTTCCGCGATCTCGCGGTTCGAAAGCCGCTGCGCCATCAGCTCTACGATCTCAAATTCCCTCTGTGTCAGCGCATCGAACGAGCCCGGGCGAGTGTTTGCCGCTTTTCGCGCTTTTGCCGCTTCGCCCAGCTCGATGATCTTCACGA
>JBJDYD010000176.1:0-25767 GCA_051867015.1 Faecousia sp.
TCCGCGCCGATTTCGTGGACGCTTTGGGACACACGGAGGTCATTGACCCGGCTGTCGCGCCTGCCTGCGAGACGACCGGCTTGACGGAAGGCTCCCACTGCTCTGTCTGCGGCGAGATCCTTGTGGAGCAGACAGTCCTCGCGTCAACGGGACATACGATTAATAGTGAGACAGGAAAGGTTGTTGAACCGACCTGCACAGAGCCGGGCTATACGGAGTATCGCTGTTTGAACTGCGGAAAGTCGTTGATCTCAGATGTGACGGATGTAATTGAGCATACACCGGTCGTTGACGAGATGGTCGCACCGACCTGCTCGCAAACCGGTCTGACAGAGGGCTCCCACTGCGGCGTCTGTAAGAAAGAGCTCGTTCCGCAGGAAGTCATTCCCGCCGCCGGTCACAGCTACACCTACGCCGACAACGGCGACGGCACGCACACCAAGACCTGCGACCTCTGCGGCGACACTTCCATCGAGGCGCACAGCTTCGTTGACGGCGTATGCATTTGCGGCACAGCGGAAGTTGTTGGGTCTGCGGAAGACAGCGATCTGAAGTTTGTCACCACTGCCTTCACCATGGGTGCAGAGTTGAAGTTTGTATTCATCATGACCTCCGCAACCGCCACCAAGTATCCGACGACCTATGTCGATGTCGTTGTTAACGGTGCGGATGGTGAAACGACGGTCAGATACAACCTTGAAGACATGGTGCAGTACGGAGCAATCTACAGAGTGGAATTTGCCGGTCTTGCCGCAAAGAACATGGGCGACAGCTTCACCGCTACCATCCACGCGGAGGCTGCGGACGGAACGCAGTATGTCGGCGTTTCCATGACCGCGAGTATTGCCGACCGGATCAAGGCAACGCTCCGTAAATCCACCGCCACCGCAGCAGCAAAGACGCTGGCAGTTGACATGCTGAATTACGGCGCAGCAGCGCAGGAATACTTCGGCTACGACACAGAGCATTTGGTCAATGGGGATCTCACGGCAGAAGAGCTTGCATATGGCACGCAGGAGGTTCCCACGATTGCAAACACCATGAGCAAGACCGGCACCGGTACGATCACCGTTGTTACCCCGTCTGTCACGCTGCGGTCCAAGGTTACGCTGAACATGCTGTTCAATACCGCGAATTACACCGGTGATGTCAGCAAGCTGACCTACAAGGTAACGGATGCAGCAACCGGCGAAGTCGTCTTTACCGGCACACCCGTACAGCAGAGCGGTACAATTTATAAGTGCGTCTATGATGATGTCGGCGCAAAGAGAATGCGTTCCAATATTACCATCGGCATCTATGACGAAAACGATCAGCTTGTCTCTCAGGTACAGACTTGGAGTGTTGAAAGCTATATCGCCGACATTCTCGGCAGAAGCACAGCCTCCGATACCACAAGAGCGCTGCTCGGGAACATGATCAAGTACGGTGACGCCGCTGCCGCATACCTCGGCTAATCCTTATACAATAGGAGCTGCTTCCATGCAGCCCCGGGTAAAAAGTTAGAACTATCGGGAGGAACCGCATTACAAACGGTTCCTCCCGATATTCTTCGCCGGATCGGATTTTGAAGCGCTTTGTGTGGAATGCTTTTATACCGCTCGATTCGCTTACAGATACGCCTTCATCGCTTCGGTAGCCTTGGCGGGATCTTCGGAGACGACGACGGTGAAGGAGATGTCGTTCGCCTTGCCGAATTTATCGCACCACAGAACAAAGTCCTCAACCTCGGCGACGGTCGCGTTCTCGATGAGCTTATAGAAGCTGTCAATAAAGATGTGGCTAATGTCAAAGTTGCCCGCGTGCAGACCGCTGATAAAGCCCTTCAGGAAGGTCAGCGAGCCCATCATATACTCCTGATAGTCGATCAGGCGAACGCGGATATCAATATCATAACGCAGCTTGGTTCCCTTTTCGATGCAGACCATGCTGCCGGTTTCATTCTTCACGGATTCGTTGATGTCTTGGATCAACTGCTTGGTTTTGCCGGAACCTTTCAGTCCCATAATTAACTTAACCATAGGAAATTCCTCCTTTGTATTGGTAATTCTATTGTATCAAGTTTTTTCCGTTTTTGCAAGCATGCGGGAAATTTTTACAAAATATCCATATCTGCCGCTCCGCGCGGAAAGCTACCCTCTTTGTCATTGCGAGACCGGTGCGCACACTGCCCGCAAGGGGTGCATCGCATCCGTAACGCCCTTTGTCGCGAAAGGCTGCGCACCGGTCGCGGCAATCTCGTATAGGTATTTACGAATCAATATCCCGGCTTGCCGAGGAGCTTGAACATATTCTTCTTGTAGAATTCCACGCCGGGCTGGTTGAACGGGTTCACGCCGAGCATGTACGCCGAGATGCCGCAGGACAGCTCGAAGAAATAGAACAGCTCGCCGAGGGTATCCGCGTCAACCTCATCGGTTTGCAGCACCATGACGGGAACGCCGCCGTCCACATGGGCGCTTAATGTGCCTTGGAACGCCTGTTCTTCCACAAAATCAAGCGTCTTGCCCTCTAAGTAATTCAGACCGTCAAGATTCTTCCAATCCACCTCGATGGAGGTCTTCTTCCGCGGCGGGGTGAAGCGGACGACCGTCTCAAACAGGTTGCGCTCGCCCTGCTGGATCATCTGACCGAGGGAGTGCAGGTCTGCGGTGAATTCCGCCGTAGCGGGGAAGATACCCTTGCCGTCCTTGCCCTCGCTCTCGCCGAAGAGCTGCTGCCACCAGCCCGCGAAATAGCGGAAACTCGGCTCATAGCAGCACAGCATCTCAATAGACTTGCCCTTGCGGTAGAGCAGGTTGCGGATGGCGGCGTACTGCCAAGCGGGATTTTCGAACGAGCGGACATCCAGCTCTTTTCTCGCGCGCGCCGCGCCGAGCATCACGTCGACGGGGCTGATGCCGGCAACCGCCATCGGCAGCAGACCGACCGCCGTCAGCACGCTGTAGCGTCCGCCGACATTGGGCGGAATGACGAAGGTCTCATAGCCCTCCTCCGTCGCCATCTGCCGCAGCGCACCCTTGTTGGGATCGGTGGTGACATAGATGCGCTTCTTTGCTTTCTCCGCGCCGTACTTCCGCTCGAGCATCCACCGCAGCGCGCGGGTGGCAATGGCAGGCTCGGTCGTCGTGCCGGACTTGGAAATGATATTGATGGAGAAATCCTTGCCCTCCAGCAGGGCGCACAGCTCCTGCCACGCGCGGGTGGAGAGGTTGTTGCCCGCGAAGAACACCTGCGGATCCTTTCCGCGGAGGTTATGGTTCTGCCCCTTGACCAGCTCAATGGCGGCGCGCGGCCCCAAATAAGAGCCGCCGATACCCACGACGACGAACACATCGGAATCCGAGCGGATCTTCTCCGCCGCGCGGCGGATGCGGCGCATCTCATCCGTCTCCTCAAAGGTCGGCAGATTCAGCCAGCCGAGGAAGTCATTGCCGGGGCCCTTGCCGTCAGTGAGGAGCTTATGCGCGTTAAATACCTCCTGCTCCGTGGCAAGAAGGTCGGGCAGGGACAAATCGCCCCATACATTGGAAATATCCAGTTTAATCATCTGTGAAGTCTCCTTCCGGTAAGATTTGCTTTTTTATTATGGTACATCAAAACGGCGAAAAACTCAATACAATATTCAAAAAAGTTTAGGTGGAAATCTGCTTTGCGATTGTGTATAATGGCAACAGAAAAAGAAAGGATGTGTTTTTTATGAAATACGGTTTCGGTGTAGATGTCGGCGGCACGACCGTCAAGTTAGGTCTATTCGACGAGACGGGGGCGCTGCTGGACAAGCGTGAGATCCCGACCCATACGGAAAACGGCGGTGAACGAATCCTGCCCGACATTGCTGCGACAATCGAGACGGTTCTTGCGGAAAAAGGCATTGCAAAAACCGATGTGACAGGCGTCGGCGTCGGCGTACCCGGTCCCATCAACGACGAGGGCGTGATCAATCGCTGCGTCAACCTCAATTGGGGCGTGTTCAATCTGCACGATACACTGGGCGCCCTCACCGGTCTGCGCGTCAAGGGCGGCAACGACGCCAACTGCGCCGCCCTCGGTGAAGCGTGGAAGGGCGGCGGCGCAGGCAGCCGTTCGTCCATGTTCGTCACCCTCGGCACAGGTGTCGGCGGCGGCGTCATTTTGAACGGAAAAATTCTCGTCGGCGCACACGGCGTCGGCGGCGAGATTGGGCATATCACCGTCAGCGCGCCCGACAAGCAGCCCTGCACCTGCGGCAAGCGCGGCTGCATTGAGCGCTACGCCTCCGCAACGGGCATCCTCCGCATGGCAAAGGAGCGACTTGGCAAGGACGACGCACCCTCCGCGCTGCGCAGCGTAGAAAACCTGACCTGCAAGGACGTGTTCGACGCGGCGAAAGCAGGAGATTCCCTTGCAGCCGAAACGCTGGAACAGGTCTTTGACTACCTCGGAGAGGCGCTTGCCTCGGCTTGCTGCGTCTGCGACCCCGAGCGCATCATTCTCGGCGGCGGCGTTTCCAAAGCGGGGGATTACCTGTTGGAAGGTGCGAAGCGGCACTTTGAGCAGCATATGTTCCACGCCTGCAAGGGGACGGAATTCTCCCTCGCCACCCTCGGCAACGACGCAGGCATGTACGGCGCATACCGCCTCATCGCGGAATGAACGATTTATTTCACCCTGAGATGACACCCGTGCAGGTGAACGCGATGTCCGCCCTCGCCCTCGCCCACATCGGTGACGCGGTGTTCGAGCTGCTTGTGCGCACCAAGCTGTGCCTGAGCGGCGGCACAACCAACGGACGCCTGCATCATGATACCATTGCCCGCGTCTGCGCACCGGCACAGGCAGCGCTTGCCGAGCGCATTGCTCCCCTGCTCACCGAGGAGGAGCTTGCGTTTTACCGGCGGGGAAAAAACAGCCACACCCACGCGATTCCCAAAAACGCGACACCCGCGCAATACGCAAAGGCGACGGGACTTGAGACGCTCTTCGGCGCGCTCTGGCTGCTCGGCAGGCAGGCACGCGTGGAGGCGCTGTTCACCGCCGCTACGGAGGAAAACTATGCCCTTTGACGCTTACTTTTTGACCGCCGTTTTGCAGGAGCTGAAGCCGCTCCTGCTCGGTGCGCGCATTGATAAGATTCAGCAGCCCTCCCGCGACACCGTGCTTCTTCTTTTGCGCGGACGCGAAAAGCTGCTGCTCTCGGCAAACGTCAACCGCCCGCGCATTCATCTGACGCAGGCGAGCTTTGACAATCCCGCGCAGCCGCCGATGTTCTGTATGCTTCTGCGCAAGCACCTGTCCGGCGGACGCATCGCGGAAATTACGCAGCCCACCGCCGAGCGCGCGGTCACCCTCGCCTTTGACTGCACGGACGAGATGGGCGTTCCCTGCCGCAAGGAACTGATTTTAGAGCTGATGGGGCGCAATTCCAATCTCATCCTGACGGGCGCGGACGGGCGCATTCTCGACTGCCTGCGGCGCGTGGATTTTGAGATGTCCGAGACACGGCAGGTGCTGCCCGGGCTGTTTTACCACGAGCCGCCCAAGCAGGACAAGCGCATTCCGCACGAAGCAGGAGAGGCAGAGCTTTTGGCGCTTTTGCAGGCGGAGAACAGCCCGAAGCGGCTGGATAAATGGCTGATCGACACCTTCGCCGGGCTATCCCCCTTGATCGCGCGCGAGCTGACCTACCGACTGACCGGAGAGACGGACACGGACATTTTAACCCTCGACCGACCGAAAGCGGCGGCGTTTTTAGCGCGGGAGCTTGCCATGCAGGACACGCCGAAGCCCTATCTGCTCCTGCGCGAGTGCGAGGACAAGCCCGCCGATTTCACCTACCGCCCGATTGCGCAGTACGGCAACTATATGCTTTTGCGCGAGATGCCGAGCTTTTCCGCCTTGCTCGACGCGTTTTATACCGAGACGGACCGCGCGGACCGCATCCGTCAGAAGTCACAGAGCCTCCGTAAGGCGGTCACCACGCTGCACGAGCGCGCCCTGCGCAAGCTTGAAATTCAGCGGCAGGAGCGCGAGGCGACGCTTGACCGTGAGACGCTGCGCCGCATGGGCGATATCGTCACGGCAAATCTCCACGCGATCACGCGCGGGCAAACGCTCCTCCACGCAGTAGATTTTTACGACGCGGAGATGAAGGAAATTGAAATCCCGCTCAAGCCGAATCTCTCACCGCAGCAGAACGCCGCGAAGTTCTATAAGGACTACGCCAAGGCAAAGCACGCCGAGAAGATCCTCACCGAGCAGATTGCGCAGGGTGAGATCGAGGTCAATTATCTCGCAGGCGTGTTAGAGGAGCTGGCTCGCGCGGAAAATGAGCGGGATCTGAGCGAAATACGAGCGGAATTGGAGGATGGCGGCTATCTCCGCGCTGCCGACCGCCGCAAAAACAGCAAGCCGTACAAGCAGATGAAGCAAGCCCCCTCCAAGCCGATGCTTTTCTGCTCCTCTGACGGGTTCCCGATCTATGTCGGAAGAAATAACCGTCAAAACGATCAACTTTCGCTCAAAGCCGCGCAAAAGAATGACATTTGGCTGCACGCACAGAAGATTCACGGCGCGCACGTCATTATTGCATCCGCGGGCGCCTCGGTGCCGGATCAAACCGTCACCGAGGCGGCGATGCTGGCTGCATACTATTCCGAGGCAAGAGAGGGGCAGAACGTCCCCGTAGACGTTACGCCGGTACGTTTTTTGAAAAAGCCCAACGGCGCGAAGCCCGGCATGGTCATCTACGACCGCTACCGCACCGTCATCGTCACCCCCAACGCCTCCCTCTCGGAGACGCTAAGAACGGGGAAATAAACAAATTCGTACGCAGTCGGCAGTTCCTGCACAAGATTGCCGCGTCGCTGCGCTCCTCGCAATGACATAATAGGCTGCTCCGCCTGTCATTGCGAGACCGGTGCGCACACCGGTCGTGGCAATCTCCGGCTGTAGATTTGTACGCACTTAGTACTTCCTGCACGAGATTGCCACGTCGCTGCGCTCCTCGCAATGACATAATAGGCTGCCCCTCCTGTCATTGCGAGACCGGTGCGCAAATTACCTGCAAGGGGTGCGCCGCATCCGTAACGCTCCTTCATTGTGAAAGGCTGCGCACCGGTCGTGGCAATCTACTTCAGGAACCTACATTTTGTAAAGCAGCTCCGAGAAATCCCTCGGAGCTGCCTCATTTTATCTTGGAGCTGCCTCATTTTATCTTGGAATATATTGACATCAATTACGAAAAGCGATAGAATAGGGTAATTTTAGAAGGTAAAACTCTTTTTTTCGACTTTCATGGACGTAAAAAGAGCAATGGGTCATATCCGCCGGTCAGAAGGGAGGCTGCTATGTTTATACGCCACGGAATCAAAAATACCCTGCGCAGTCGAAAACGCACGGCGGTATTCTTTCTCCTAATGACGCTTTTGGTAACAATGTTAGGTGCCTCCCTCGGGCTGACCTACGGCGTTACGACTTTTCTAAACGGGTGCCGCGAAAAATACACCACCGTCGGCGTGCTGGAATATACGGGAGACGGCTACCCCGACCTTTCGCGCTTAGACGAACAGGCGGCACAGAGCGCAGCGTCGCTGGATACGGAAACGCTGCTGCGGGAGGACGCCGTTCTGCGTTGGGAGCCGGAGCAGACTGCCTTCGGCTATCTTCCTGATGCGCAGGAGTCGATCAATGTTGCCGATGTGCGCGACCACGCCGTTTTGGTGGTCAAGTGCCGCGGCTACCGCGAGGAGCAAGGCGCTTATGCCTCCTATGTTGCAGAGGAGATCTTTGCCCGCCGCTACTTGGGAAATGCTTTGATCTACATTGATCCGGTGGCTCGGGAGATGGTGGAGGGACACTACTATCTGGTGAGCGGCAGCTTCTATGACGGCATCACCAGCAGTCTCTTTTTCCGCGCCGAGGATTACAGCACGGCTGCCTACCTTGCCGCAGGCGATACACGGGAGACGGCGATCATGGATGTTACCGATGCTGACGGCGGCTACACTCTGCCCGAGACAAGCGCATTTTACGACATTGCAAAGACCTACGATGCACTCACCCGCAGCGTCACGGTGCGCGCTTCGGAACGGCCCGAGGAATACTTGGCGTTTCAGCAGGCAAGCATCGGCATCACCGAGGGACGCTTTTATACGGCACAGGAGGCCGCCTCGGGCGCAAAGGTGTGCCTGATCTCCGATGCGCTGGCGGAGCTGTTGGAAAAAGGCGTCGGTGATATGCTGCAATTAAACCTCTCTGTCGCGCCGAACAGCGCAGTGAAAGGCAGCTATTGGGAGCCGAGCGGCTTTGCCTCAGAAGACGTCTATACCATTGTGGGCATTTTCAGCCGCCACGCGGACTGGAACCGCACGGTTTTCATTCCGCCTGTCGCAGACTTGGATATGACGCAGAACCACGCGTCCTATACCCTCGGTCAGCTTCGGCTGGACAACGACACTGCGCAGGAATTTGCGGCGCGGGCAAAAGCGCTCCTGCCGGAAAATGTCCGCATGACGGTCTATGATCAGGGCTATTCCGCCGCCTCCGCGCCGCTGAAGAATATGCAGCGCATGGTGATGATCGTCAGCGCGGTGTGCGTGCTGGTCGGCATCGTCATGCTTGTCCTTTACGGCTATCTGCTGGTCTATCGCCAGCGGAGGATCGGGAAGATCATGCTGCAGGTCGGCGCCTCGAAGCAAAACGTCTATACCTATTTCCTCTCCTGTGCTGCGGCGGTGGCGCTGCCCGCCTGTATTGCCGGCTGCTGCGTCAGCAATGCGCTTTCGGGCAAGCTGACGGCGCTGATCAACCGCAGCGTCGCCTCCACGGCAGGGCAGGATCTACGCTACAGCAACAGCAATATCAGTATGCGCTTGGAGCTGTCGCAGGGCGCGGAGTGGACGGGTCTCACGGTCTTTTTACTGATCGCGCTTGCGGTTTTGGCGCTTGCCATGCTCTCGTGCCTGCTCTTCACCGCGCTCAGTGTGCGGAAACGGCGCAAAAAGACGCGCGCGCACCGTTCCGCGCAGGGTGCCAAATCCCGTTCTCTGCGGGGCGGCGCGGGAAAATATGCCCTGCTCTCCATGCGGCGCGGCGGTCTCCGCTCCCTGCTGCCCATCGCTGCGGCGCTCTGCGCGGCGGTGCTGTTCTGCCGCCTGACGGCTACCACGGAGAATTACCGCAACCGTCTGCAGGAGATTCGAACGCAGAGCGAGGTGCGCGGCTATCTGAGCGATTATCAGGGGCAGAGGGTAGACGGTGTTTCCGTGTCGGCAGCAACCGCGCGGGACATTATGCGGATGGCGCACATCGAAGAGGTCACGATCACCAAGAGCTTTTACTACGCGCCCGCCTATGTCACCCACGCGGACGGCACAACAACCGACCTCGGACTTTCGGCGGTGCCGACGGGTCAATATGCGTTGGAAACCTACACCGGACAGTTCCAGCATAACGCGAAGCTGATCGCCGCGAACGGTCTGCGCGACGCACCTGCCTTTCTCTACGCCTCCTCTCTCGAGACGGAATTCTTGGAGGGCTATGACGAATCCTTCTTCAGAGAATATGCGCCGGGGACCGCTGAGATCCCCTGCATGGTTTCCACGTCAATGCTGGAGGAATACGGCATCGAATTAGGTGACAGCCTGACAGTGCGCTATATGGCAGGCTTCTTAGGTTCGGAGGGGATTTACGGAAACTTCCAAGATTTGCAGCTCCATGTTGTCGGCAGCTACGTCAAGGAGGAGGGCAAGGACAACATTTTTATGCCGCTGGGCACAATCCTCACCGAGGAGGAGCTTTATGGGGAACCGGAGGACTGGGATACCTACCGCCGTCTGCAATTCCTGACGCTGGACAGTGTCGTATTCCGTCTGGATAGCTGCGCCTCGCTGCCGGAGGTGCGCCAAAGCTTCAGCGCGCAGGGCTATTCCGAGGCGAATCGCGCGGCGAGTATCCGCACCTTCGTGGTTTTGGAGGACGCCTCCTACATCGCAACGGAGAAATCCGTCAGCCAGCGTCTGTGGTATATGGAAAAGCTGTTTCCGGTCATCTTTGTGCTGACGGAGCTTTTGGCATTTGTGCTGGCGCTGATTCAAATTCAGATGCGCCGCAGGGAGCAGCGGATCATGCGCAGCGTCGGCGCCTCCGCGGCAACCACCTTCCTCAGCCTGTTTTTGGAGCAGGCGATGCTGTGCCTCTTGGGTATCGGCATCGGCGTAGGTATCTGCCTGCTCAGTGTTTGGACAAAGGAAGGTCTGCTTCTGACTGCCGGCTTTGCGGTCTGCTGGCTGTTGGGTGCCGCCTTTGCGGGAATGCGCGGCAGCCGCGGAAGACTCCTGCGGCAGAGAAAAGAAAGCGAATCATAATATCGGAAGGGAGCGTCAACCAATGGCGATTTTGGAATTGAACGACGTCCGCTACCGCTACAATACGGACAAGACGCAGCGGTCGGTGTTAAACGGAATGAGCTACGCCTTTGAATGCGGGAAGTTTTATGCACTGATCGGCAAATCAGGTGCCGGCAAAAGCACGCTGCTCTCCCTGATGGCGGGGCTGGATCTGCCGGACAGCGGCGAGGTGCGTTTTGCGGGCGTTTCCACGGCAGGAATGAATCTGGATGAATACCGCAGAAAAAAGGTGTCAGTCATCTATCAGGACTTCGCGCTCTTTCCCCTGCTCACCGCACTGGAGAACATCATGTACCCGATGGAGCTTTGCCATGTGCCGAAGCAGGAAGCAAAGCAGGAGGCGTTGCGTCTGGCGGAGCGGGTGTCCCTGCCGAAGACGCTGCTCGACCGCTATCCCTCCCATATCAGCGGCGGCGAGCAGCAGCGCGTCGCAATTGCACGCGGACTGACGATGGATCGCCGCCTGCTGTTGGCAGACGAGCCGACGGGCAATTTAGACAGCGAAAACAGCGATATCATCATCGACCTTTTGGCGGAGCTGGCGCATGAGGAAAACCGCTGCGTCATTGTGGTAACGCACGATTTAAGCGTCATGGAACGCGCCGATGTCGTCTGCCGCATCCAAGACGGTAAGCTCGAGGAGCGCTGAGGTTCGCAATCACTTGATAGGCTGCCCCGCTTGTCATTGCGAGACCGGTGCGCATATTACCCGCAGGGGGGCGCCGCATCCGTAACGCTCCTTCGCCGCGAACGGCTGCGCACCGGTCGTGGCAATCTCCGGCTGTAGGCTTGTGCGCCTGCACGAGATCGCCGCACCGCGTTCCTCGGCGGCAATCCACACGCGAGAACGCACCATGATAAACGAAACAGCCCTTGTAGGGCGCGGACATGTCCCCTAAGACCGCGCAGCGGCAGACAGTCGGCATGAACAAGTTTGTATGTACTTGGTAGTTCCCACACGCGTCTTAGGACATGTCCCTGCCCTACAATGAGTTTCATGACAATGACAAAAAGGAAAAACCTTCATGTTGTTTCATCCCTACGGAGCGCTATTCACCATTCTTCAAACACGAATCCCCTCTCTGCAAGCAGAGAGGGGATTCGTGTAATATTAAGGTTCGTTATTCAGCGACATAAAGCTCCATCCAGATGCAGAATACCTTTGCCGCCTGTGCGCGGGTGGTGTAGCCCTGCGGGTCAAGATAGAGGTTCTTGTCTCCTTCGAAGGTGGTGCCGTTGATGATTCCCTTGCCGACAGCCCACTTCATCGCTTCAACAGCGTACTCCGAGACCTTATTGGCATCCTTGAACTTGCTCAGAGCACCGGTGCCGGCTTCCTTCTCTTCGATGCGGTGGAACATCGTGATCATCTGCTCACGTGTTACATTTTCTTCCGGCTCGAAGGTCTTCTCCGAGGTACCGTTGACAACGCCTTCCTTCTGCGCCCACGCGACTGCCTTTGCATAGTACTCATCCTTGGGGACATCAATGAAGGTGCTGTAGCCCTCGACCTCCGGCTCACCCGCCACGCGGTAGAGCATGACGACCATCTGACCGCGCGTCAGATGACCTTCCGGCTCAAAGGTCGTCTCGGTCATGCCGTTGACAACGCCCGCCGCCGCCATCTTAATGACGTAATCATAGTACCACGCGTCTTCCTTGACATCGGTGAATTTGTTTTCGAAGGGCTCTTCGGTGCTATTGGACTTTCCGAGGCTTGCCTTGAGCGCTGCAATTTCTTCCTCGCTCATGCCGACCTCGTCCTTCAGGAACGCCTCCGCCTCGGCAGCCAGATCGACCTCCTCCGCGGTGATGTCCGCAATGTCAAACGCGGTTGCAAGAGACTTCATGATATTGCTCTTTGCGATTGCCTGATACTGTTCGGTATCGGGCTTCACGCCGTAATAGTTATAATAGGTAACCATGTAATCCGCAATGACCTCGTCTGCCGTTGCGCCCATCAGGCATTCCAGCAGCGCCGAGACGAAGCCCGCGCGATCCTTACCCTCGTTGCAGTGGATGAGATACGGTCCTTCGTTGGACGCGATGAAGAGGAAGCCCTCCTTCAGACCTGCCTTGAATTCCGGCGCAGTGAAGTCCACGCCCAGGTTCAGCGGAATGACCTTCGCGGTGGCGTAATAGCTATCCTCATAGCCCTCGTACGCCTTCATACCCGCCTCGGTATCGGCAAGGTTCATCACGGTCTTGACGCCCGCTTCACGCATTGCCGCGTCCGCATAGGTATTGCGTCCCAGCTCGGGGTTGACCGGCGAGGAGGAACGGTAGAGGATATTCTTGCCCATGCCCTGCGTAGCGATGACGCGGAAGTTTGCGAACTCGGCGTCGCTGAGGTCGGGATAGTCCTCGCGCACATTCGTCCGGGTAAGCTGGCGCATCAGCCACTCATCATAGTAGCCGCCCGCTTCCTTCAGGGTGATCTTGACCACGACGGGAACCGTAACGCCTTCGTTGTAATCCCAACGGTAGCCGGGATCCTCTTCGATCTTCGTCTTTGTGGCGATGCCCGCCGTCGTCGCAAGATCGCCCATGTTGATGGCGAGGACGACATAATCCTTGCCACTCTCTTCGTCAATGACAACGCGGCAGATCGGCAGACCGTTATCCACATCGGAATAGTTCGTGCCGACGGGCATATCATAGGTTTTTCCGTTCACTTCCACCGTAATGATATCGCCGTATGCCAAGCCGTAAGCGAGCAGCTCGCTGCCGGTTACCTTGAGATCCAAGTTGCCGTACTTTTCAATGTCAACAACCTCGGTAATCAGCGCTTCATCCTCATCCGCCTTCTCGGTAACGACGGTGATTCTGCCTTCGCCGGTGACCTCTGCGTAGTTCGCGCCGAGGACGCTGTTGGCCGCTTCGATCTCATGCTTGCCGTCCTTTTCCGGGAAGGAAGCAACATAGTTCGCAAGCACCATATAGTCTTCCATGACATAGTCAAGGACATTGACCGCGCCATTGAACATTGCAAAGCCGTCGCCGAGATCGCGGAGCGTGTAGTTATAGCCCGCCATGTTGTAGGTCTTGGTCAGATCCAGCGGTTCGCCGCCGATCATGACATTCTTCACACGGTATTCACCCGTGGGTCCGCCCGTCCAAACACCCTTTTCGTCCTTCTGCACGGTGTTCGGAATATAGGTGTGGATCTCATAGCTCACGCCGGAGACTTGGAGGAAGCCGCCGCACTCCGCGGTGCCCACATCACGAGCGCCCCACTCGAGCGCATCGAGAATCTGCTGACCGGTAACCTGAATCAGGCAAGCGACATTGCCGAAGGTGTGGATCTCTTTGCAGGTCTTGTAGGAGATATCGCCGGTGATCGCCTTGTTGCGGACGCCGCCGCCGTTCATGATGGCGAGATCGACATCCAGATCCATGTTGTCAAACAGGTAATACAGCGCGTCAGCCGCAAAGTCGCCGGTGTTGGTCTCCTGCTTGCGGACGAGGCGGTTGCCCTCTTCGTCATAGTTGTCAAGCGTCAGGTCGGTATGACCGATGACCTCGCCGAGCTTGGTGTCGATTTCCGCAATCCAGTTGTTCTTGATCGCTGCGACATCCTTGTCGGAGCCGGTGTATTCGCGAATCAGTTCGGTCTTGATGCCGTCCTCGGTGATACTCAGTCTGCCGATGGCATTGAAGTAGCTGCCGGTCTGGGTCAGAACGACGGTATTGCCGTCCTTATTCTCAACTTCCTTCATCGGGACAGTGCTGTGGGAGTGACCGTCGATGAAAGCGTCGATGCCGGTGGTGTTGGCAATGACCTCTTCGCTCGTCCAAGGCTTGCTGGAGGGATCGTCGCCGAGGTGACCGAGGGCGATGACATAGTCCGCGCCATTCATCTTTGCTGCGTCAACAGCGGCCTGCACGGAACCGTACAGCGCAGCACCGTCCGTGCCGCCCGCAATGCCGTAGATGTAGTTGCCGTCCTCGTCCTGGAAGTACTTCGGCGTGGACTTCGTGAAGGATTCCGGCGTGGTGATGCCGACAACGGCGATCTTCTTGCCGCCGACCTCAAAGATCTTGAAGCCGTCAAGGACACCACCGGTTGCCATGCCGTTCACTTCATGGTAGAAGTTGCAGGAGAGGTACGGATAATCCGCTTCCTCGATGATTTCCAGCGCACGCTCCATGCCGTAGTCGAACTCATGGTTGCCGAGGGTCGCAGCGTCATAGCCCGCAGCGTTCATCAGCGCAATGATCGTCTTGCCCTTGTCCATGGAGCCGTAAGCGGTGCCCTGCACATGGTCGCCTGCGTCAAGCAGAAGGACGCCCTTTGCCCAAAGTGCGGTCTGCGCTTTCAGATCAGCAAGGTTATCGTAAGAGATTGCGCCGTCAATATAGGTGTGCACATCGTTGGTGTAGTAGATAACGATCTGATCCTCCGGCTCAATCAGCTTCCAAGTGGAGGTGATGGTCGGGGTGATCGTGCCTTTCTCCTTGATGTAATCCATCAGGAGGCTTCTCGCCTGACCGCGGTCCTCGCCCTGAATCATGTCAAACTGGGTGGAATAGATGATACGGTCGGGATCGTTTGCTGCAAACTCGCAGCCGTGGTCGTTGAGCCACTTGACATAGTTGCCGCCGCCGTTGTAGCGGTAGTTGTTGACAACAACCGTGAAGACATCGTCCGCCTTGACTTCCTCGCCGTTGTAGGTCATGGAAGCAATGCGGCTGCCGTACGGCGCGGTGTAGTCGATGTCATAGGAGAAGCCGTCGCCGTAAATCACATCGTAATAGGTCAGGTCGCCTGCGGAGACCGTAGGCTTGCCGTCCTCGCCGATGCGAATCTTTGTCGCGGCAAATTCGAGCCACTGATGGATCTCCTCGCCGTTCATGGTGATCTGATAGAACCAGTTCTCATAGCGATAGAGCTTGAACATATCGCCGAGGAAGATATCGCCCTTGTCGATGAGGTTCTCATTTTCGCCCGAGGTCAGCGGTGCGGAGATGGAGAGCTGCGCGGGGGTGTCATCCGTTTCATCCTCCGGCGTATTCTCACCTGTGTTGTCATACGCGCCCCAAATCTGGACGGTGTTGATGAGATCCATGAACGCCGACGGTGCGGTGCCGAGGTTTGCGGCGGGATAGTTATCGGACGCCTCGCCGATCTTGACCTTCATATATTCATTCCAAACAGTATCTTCGTAGGGCTTGAGCAGCTCGACGAGCGTTTCGTCAAGCGCATAGTTCTCCATGTTCTTGATCTCAGGCGTAACGGTCGCCTTACCTGCCGTCTTGTCGTAGGAGACGGTGACCTGCGCAACGGCACGTGCCTTGGTATACGGCTGGAGGATGGGCACGGTCGTGCCGTCCTTGTTGGCGACCTCCGTCACCTGATTGCCATGCTCATGGCCGGAGAAGACACAGGCAATGCTGTTCGTCTCCTGCACAAGACGCTCCATGAAGTCCGAGCCTTCGTCCGAGCCGATGCCGCTGTGGGCCATGACGACGATCATGTCCGCCTTTTCGAGCATTTCCGGCTCATAGTGCTTATAGGTCTCGATGATATCCGCAAAGTAGATGCCCTCCCAGTTGGCGGGGATATCCCACTTCGGGACATTCGGGTTGCCGAAGCCGATGATGGCGACCTTGACGCCGTCCATTTCCTTGATGACATAGGGGGCATAGCCGTTCCAGGTCTTCCAGTCCTTGCTCTCAGCACTGTTCGTGCTTGCGTCAAGGTAGTTTGCCATGCAGACGGACATCTGCTTCTCCGTCTCAGTGCTTTCGGAGGTGGCATAGTCCAGCTGGCGCTGCAAAATAGTCAGCCCGTAGTTGAACTCGTGGTTGCCCACGACCCACATATCGTAGCCGATGGTACGCAGCGCCTTGATGGCAGGATCGTCCTCCTCGGGTCTCTGGAATGCGTAATAGTAAGTCAGCGGAGCGCCTTGGATCGTATCGCCGAGGTCAGCGACAAACAGGTCGTCTCCGTACTTTTCACGCATTTCTCCGATGTAGGTTGCTATACGGGTCAAGCCGCGTTTATAGGTGCCGCTTTGCGCTTGATCCACCGTGTAGTCCGTGGCGTAGATCTGACCGTGCAGGTCAGAGGTGACCACGAATGCGAACTCCGCTGTCTCCTCCTCGGCGAAAGCGGTCGGGAGCATTGCCAGCACCATGCACAGCACCAGCAGCATAGCCAGAACGCGCGATAGCTTCTTCATATGGTACTCTCCTTCTCATAATAAGATTTGGGATACGAACCGCATCCTCGGTTTTATTATAACATTCTTTCAACTTTTGTCCATACAGGATATAAAAATTCGTAGGATTGCACAAACCGTCCCCCTTGGAATCAGCCATTCTGCCCCGTTTTGGGCTAAGGGCTAAGAGCTAAGGGTGAATGGCTGCGGAGCGCTCCGCGCAGAATAAAAAACGGGCGGCTAATAGCCGCCCCTACAAGAAATTTCGCAGTTTACGCCGTAGGGGCGGATATTATCCGCCAGGTGCAGGAACTACCGACTGCGTACAAGAGATTGCCACGGGCGCAGGCGCCCTCGCAATGACAAAAGGTAGCCAATACACATTTTTCAATCCGTGCGAAGCACACCACAGTCATTCACCCTTAGCCCTTAGTCCTTAGCCCAAAAAAGCTTCCCACAGACACAACCTATTTACGATTCACTCTTCACGATTCACGATTAAAACGATGCAGATACCGCTCCTCGAGCGTCTGCACCATATTGACATAAGTATCGCGGCAGTCGGCATAGCGTTCTTCGCGCAAAGCCCGGTAGCACGGTGTCAGCCAGCGTTCGCGCAGCTCGGCATAGCGCGCTTCCTTGTTATCACACAGCTCAATGCAGGTGACAATGCTCGGCGCGACCATATAGTATTCCTCAATCATGTCCTTGCCGCCGTGCTCCGTCAGCCAGCCGTCCCGGAAGGCGCGGAAGGCGGTCAGCTCAGCGCAGTCATCGGGCTTTCCCTCAAAGGCGCAGGTCGCGGTCGTGATGAAGCAGAGCTTGCGCCGTTTGAAGCCGCCGACCAGCACCTCATAGTCGCCCGGCATCCACTGCTCCTTCGGCCAGCGCTTGAGCCAGCCCTCATGCAGAGCGGTGCGGAACGCCTCGGCGGAGTTGAGGTTCAGCTTTTTTGCCAGCGGCGTCAAGAAAATCGCCAGCACGACCTTCACCTCAAACATCAGGTTCGCCTTTTGGGTCTTTTTGTTCCAACGCGGATCCTTCTGCATATAGGCTTCCAGCTCGTCCAACAGGTCCTCCGCGATCTCGTGCATACACTCCTCCGTCTTTCCCGGGCGGAGTGCGGCGCAGACATCGAGCTTTTCTAAAACCGCTTTGTTTTCCTGCTCGTAGCCGTCAAAGGTCGGAATAAAGTCCTTCCGCGTGATTTTCTTGTGATAGTCCGGATATTTGGTCACGGTCTTCGGCAGCGCTTCCCGCAGCTCGGCGCGTACCTTCTCATAATCGCTGCCCGCGCTCTCGTTCATCGCCTTGACGGCGGCGGTACGGGCGCGCTTACCGCAGTACATGCAGGAAAATTCCTCCAACGCGGCGGGGATCTCCAGTGCATTGCCGCATTCGGGACAGGTCAGGTGAATCATTTCAGCCATCCGTCTCACACTCCTTTGTCTGTTATTTTTCCATATTTCGCGCGCCGTGTCAACCGCGATAGGAAACTTTTTTCATTCCGTTCACATTTTTTCGCAGATGCGGGAAATACTACGCTCGAAAGAGGGGATGTCATGCAGACCTTTACGCTCGGCACGCGCCTGTGCTTCGGGGAAAACGCGCTCACGGCGCTGGGAACACTCGGAGCAAAGCGGGTGCTGCTCATCACGGACAAATTCTTCGCAGAAAACGGAACGGCGCAAAAAATCGCTGACCTGTGCCACGGGGAGACACGCATTTTCGCCGAGGTACAGCCCGACCCGCCCTTGGAGCTGGTGGCGCGCGGCGTGGCGATCCTGCAGGAATTTCAGCCGGATGTCCTGCTCGCCCTCGGCGGCGGAAGTGCCATCGACTGCGCCAAGGGCATCCGCTCCCTCGGGAAATCCGAAGCAAAACTCGTCGCCGTCCCAACCACCTCGGGCACCGGCTCCGAGGTCACCTCCTTTGCCATTTTGACCCACGAGGGCGTGAAGCATCCGCTGGTGGAGGACGCCCTGCGCCCCGCCCTCGCGATCTTGGACGCAAGCCTGCTCGACAAGCTGCCCGCGGGCTTGGTCGCGGACGCGGGCATGGACACGCTCTCGCACTGCTTGGAGGCAGTCGCGGCGAAGAACGCCTCTGTCTTTTCCGACGCCCTCGCGCAAAGCGCCGCCCGCTGCGTTCTTGCGGATCTGCCCGCCTCCTACGCCCTTGCCAAAAGCGGCAAAACGGACAGAGCCTTGCGGGGCAGACTGCACGAAGCCGCAACCATGGCAGGCGTCGCCTTTGACAACGCGGGGCTGGGCGCGTGCCACGCCCTCTCCCATGCCTTGGGCGGCGCATTCCACCTCGCGCACGGCAAGCTCAACGGCATTCTGCTCCCGCATATCTTGGAGTTTAATCTTCCCGCTGCGGGAGAAGCCTATGGGCACCTTGCCGCCTCCTGCAAGCTGACCGGCGCACGCGGCTTGATTTTCGCCGTCCGTCGGCTCCGGCAGCGCTTAGACCTGCCGGAGACGCTGACACAGGCAGGCTTGGAGCGCAGCGCAGTGCTGGCGAAGGCGGAGGAGATCAGCGCGGCTGCGGCAAACGACCCCTGCGCGGCGTCCAATCCCCGCCCCGTGACAAAGACGGACTTCTTCCGTCTGCTCCGCGCTGCCCTATGACGGGCGAACGGCTTTTGTCGGTGGGCATCGACATCGGCACGACCACGACGCAGCTCGTGATTTCACGCCTCACCCTCCGCAACGAGGGCGCGGCGTCCAGCGTCCCGCAATTCGCCATCGCGGAAAAAGAGGTGCTTTACCGCAGCGCCATTCACTTTACCCCCTTACTCTCCGATACCCGCATCGACGCATCGGGCGTCCGGGAGATTGTCGCGCGGGAATACGCCGCCTCAGGCTTCGAGAAAAGCGACATTCAGACAGGTGCGGTCATCATCACAGGCGAGACGGCGCGCAAGGAAAACGCCCGGGAGGTGTTAAACGCCCTGTCTGACTTCGCCGGAGACTTCGTCGTGGCGACGGCGGGTCCCGCGCTGGAAAGCGTCTTGGCAGGCAAAGGCTCCGGCGCGCAGGCGTATTCGGAGGAGCAGCAATGCGCCGTTTTGAATCTCGACATCGGCGGCGGCACAACAAACCTCGCCCTGTTTGAAAACGGAAAATTAAAGGACACCGGCTGCCTCAACGTCGGCGGACGGCTGATGAAATTTGACCCCGACGGTACGCTCACCTACCTCTCCCCCGTCCTGCGCCCGCATTTTGATTTCCCAATCGGACAGAAGCTGACGGAGGCGGACTTGCAGCCGGTACTAAAACTCCTCGTCGACATTCTCTGCCGCACCGTCAGCGGGCAAGGCGGCATCGAGGACTTCATCACGGACAAGGCGATTACCGTCACGGGAGAGCCGCTGCTGTCCTTTTCCGGCGGTGTCGCCGACCTCATGGACGATCAGCCGCGCGCCCCCTTTGCCTACGGCGACCTCGGCGTTTTGCTGGGTCGGGCGATCTACCGGTCACCCCTGTGTCAGGGACGCTTCCTGCGGGCAAAGGAGACGATCCGCGCAACGGTCATCGGCACAGGCAGCCACGCAACGGAGCTGTCGGGCAGCACGATTTTCTATGACCGGGTGCGTTTCCCGCTGAAAAATCTCCCCGTCGCGGCGCTGTCAGAGGAGGAGGAAGCGTTGGAGCCGCCCGCCCTCGCGGAAAAAATACGGACAAAGACCGCCCTGTTCGCCCCCGAGGGCACGCCGACGGTCTTGGCGCTGCACGGCTTGGAAAACCCGCGTTTTTCTGAATTATGTAAACTTGCCGACGGCGTTGCCCTCGGGCTGCGGGACTGCGCGGAGACGGGGAACCCGCTGGTCATTGCGGTGCGCGCGGACATGGGCAAGGCGCTGGGGCAGGCGGTGGGGATGCTGCTGCCGGAGGCGCCGCTGGTCTGTCTCGACTCGGTCGCCCTCCCCGAAGGCTCCTACCTCGACATCGGCGCCCCCGTCGCCGGCGGACAAGTCCTCCCCGTCGTGGTCAAGACCCTCGCCCTCGGATAGGCAGAGATCAGCGAACAGCGAATAGCGAACGGTGAATAGTGAATAGGTCTCCGTCACAGCTTCCCCTGTTTGTTGTTTCTTCCCCATCTGTCATTGCGAGACCAGTGCGCACACTACCCGCAAGGGGTACGCCGCATCCGTAACGCTCCTTCGTCGCGAACGGCTGCGCAGTGGTCGTGGCAATCTCCGGCTGTAGGTTTGTTCGCACTTGATACTTCCTGCACAAGATTGCCGCGTCGCTGCGCTCCTCGCAATGACACGAAAAAGGGAACCCATTCGCAATTCAAAATCCGCGCGAAGCGCCACCGCCGTTATTCACTATTCACTATTCACTATTCACCATTCACCAAACACCCACCAAAACGCACGCACTACATTATAAAAAGGAGCTGTTCATTTGAAGCTGAAAGCACTGCTGTTCGGAAAAACCTACGCCTTCCGGGATGTCAAGGAAGTCCTCGCCAAGGCGAACGAGGAAAAATCAGGCGACAAATTGGCAGGCGTCGCCGCAAAGAGCGCGGAGGAGCGCGTCGCGGCAAAGGTCGTGCTGTCGGAGCTGCTGCTGTCCGACCTGCGCGAGAACCCCGTCGTCCCCTATGAGCTGGACGAGGTCACGCGCATCATTCAGGATGATGTCAACGAGCGCATTTATCAGGAGATTCGCGGCTGGAGCGTCTCGGAGCTGCGGGAGTGGCTGCTCTCCGAAACGACCACCACCGCCGATATCGCAAGGGTGCGGCGCGGGCTGACGAGCGAGATGGTCGCCGCCGTCTGCAAGCTGATGAGCAATCTCGACCTCATCACCTGCGCGAAAAAGATGCCCGTCACCGCCCACTGCAACACCACCATCGGCTTGCCCGGGACGCTCTCGTGCCGCCTGCAGCCGAACCACCCGACGGACGATATTGACGGCATCGTCGCCTCCCTGCTCGAGGGCTTGACCTTCGGCGCAGGCGATGCGGTGATCGGCTTGAACCCCGCGGGCGACACCGTAGACAGCACCAAGCGCATTCTCACAAAGTTCGACGAGATCAAGCACAAGTACGAAATTCCGACGCAGATCTGCGTTCTGGCGCATATCACCACGCAGATGCGCGCCATCGAGGCAGGCGCGCCCGCCGATCTCATTTTCCAGTCCATCGCAGGCTCCCAGAAAGGCAATGAAGCCTTCGGCTTTGACGGCAAGACCGTCGAGCAGGCGCGGCAGCTTGCCCTTACGCAGGGCACGGCAGAGGGTCCGAACGTCCTCTATTTTGAGACGGGACAAGGCTCCGAGCTGTCCAGCGAAGCGCATTTCGGCGCGGATCAGGTGACGATGGAGGCGCGCTGCTACGGCTTTGCCAAGCGCTACCAGCCCTTCTTGGTCAACACCGTCGTCGGCTTCATCGGTCCGGAGTACCTGTATGACGCAAGGCAGGTCATCCGCGCGGGACTGGAGGATCACTTCATGGGCAAGCTCACGGGTATCCCGATGGGCTGCGACGCGTGCTACACCAACCATATGAAAGCCGACCAAAACGACATTGAAAACCTCGCCGCCCTCTTGACGGCGGCAGGCTGCAACTATTTCATGGGCATCCCCCACGGCGACGATGTCATGCTCAACTATCAGACCACAGGCTTCCGCGAGACGGCGACGCTGCGGAGTATTTTCGGTCTGACGGCAATTCCGCCGTTCCAGCGCTGGCTTGAGCGCATGGGCTTCGTGGAAAACGGCAAGCTTACGGCAAAAGCGGGCGACGGCTCGGCACTGTTATAAAGGAGGCGCGGGATGAACAAAGAGGAACTGAAAACCATTGTCGCGCAGATGCTGCGGGAGCTGCACACGGCAGAGCACCCCGAACCGGCGGTCAAGGCGGGCGACTATAAGCCGACGCAGAACCTGCGCACGGAGGACGGCGGCGTGATCGCCGATATCACAACCGTTGATCTGCGCAAGCAGTATCTGGTGGAGAACCCGAAAAACGCGGCGGCATTTATGGCGCTCAAAGCCAAAACCCCCGCGCGCCTCGGCGTCGGACGGGCAGGCACCCGCTATAAGACCGCAACGCTGCTCCGCTTCCGCGCGGATCACGCGGCTGCACAGGACAGCGTATTCTCCCTCGTCCCGGAGGATTTTGCCAAGGCAAACGGACTGATCCCGGTCAAGACCGAGTGCCGCGACAAGGACGAATATCTGACGCGCCCCGACCTCGGGCGGCGCTTTGACGAGCAGAATCAAATCGTCATCCGCGAGACGTGCGCCAATCAGCGTGTCCTGCTCGTCATCGGCGACGGGCTTTCCTCTGCGGCAATTGAGGCAAACGCCATCGACTGCGCCGGCGCCATCCGGCAGGGGTTAAAACGCTATGGCATCGAGTTGGGCAAGAGCCTGTTCATCAAATTCTGCCGCGTCGGCGCGTCCGACCACATCGGCGACCTGACGGGCTGCGAGCTGGTCTGTATGCTCGTCGGCGAACGCCCGGGCTTGGTGACGAACGAGTCCATGTCCGCCTATATCACCTACCGCCCCCATCGCGGCATCTCCGAGTCAAAGCGCACCGTGGTGTCGAATATCCATCGGCAGGGCGTCTCGGCGGTGGAGGCAGGCGCGCATATCGCCTCGCTGATCGACAAAATGCTCAAGCAAAAGGCGTCGGGCATTGATTTGGTGCAGGAGGTGACGGCATGATCGGGCAGTTGATTCCGGTAAAGACCCTCTCCGTGCAGCTCATTGCCAACGTCAGTCAGGGGCTGCGCAAAGCCTTAAAGCTCCCGAAGGAGTGCAGCACCGTGGGACTGATCTCCACGGATTGCGACGACGCAACCTATATCGCGCTTGACGAGGCGACCAAGGCGGCAAGCGTCGGCGTGGTCTACGCAAGGAGCCTCTACGCAGGCGCGTCCAACGCCTCAACGAAGCTGGCTGGCGAGGTCATCGGCGTCCTCGGCGGGCGCAACCCCTCGGAGGTCAAGAGCGGCTTGCAGGCGGCGTGCAGCGCCCTTGAAACTCTCGGCTTCCGCACCGCAAACGAGGCAGGCGATATCGTCTATCTCGCCCACTGCGTCTCGCGCACGGGCAGCTATCTCTCCTCCCTCGCCCATGTCCCCCTCGGGCAGCCGCTGGCGTACCTGATCGCGCCGCCCGTGGAGGCGGTTGTGGGCTTGGACGCGGCGCTGAAGGCATCGGATGTGGAGCTGAAGGAATTCTTCGCCCCGCCGAGCGAGACGAACTTCGCAGGCGGACTGCTCACCGGCACGCAGTCGGCGTGTCAGGCAGCGTGCGACGCCTTTGCTGAAGCAATCCGAGCAGTCGCAAGCGCGCCGATTGAATAGGCTTAACACAGGGGACGGTTCTCTGTGTTGTCGCTAAGTTTTCAATAGACAGAAAAACTATAAAACGGACACAGAGAACCGTCCCCTGTGTCGGGAGGAAACAACATGGAATTGGATAAAGACTTACGCTCCGTGCAGGAGACAAGGACGCTCCTCTGTCAGGCGGAGGCGGCGTTTCAGACCCTCCGCACCTTCCGACAGGAGCAGCTGGACGCCATCACGGAGGCAATCTCCCGCGCGGGCAGCGAGAACGCCGCCATGCTCGGAAAAATGGCGTGCGAGGAGACAGGCTTCGGCAACGCGAGGGATAAGGAAGCCAAAAACCGCTTTGCCGCCGAACGCGTCTATCGCGCGATTCGCGGCATGAAGACCGTGGGTATCCTGCATGAGGATCGGGAGAAGCGCGTTTGGGATGTGGGAGTGCCCGTCGGCGTGATTGCGGGCATCGTCCCCTCGACAAACCCGACCTCGACGGTCATCTATAAGGCGATGATCGCGCTCAAGGCGGGCAGTCCCATCGTCTTTTCGCCCCACCCCCACGCGGTGCAATGCACGAGGAAGGCGGCGGAGCTGATCGCCCGCGCGGCGGAGGCTGCCGGCTGCCCGAAGGGAGCCATCGGCTGCATTCCCACGCCGACCATGCCCGCCGTGCAGGAGCTGATGCGTCACGCATATACCCGCCTCATCCTCGCCACGGGCGGCGGTGCCATGGTACGGGCAGCGTACTCGTCCGGCAAGCCCGCCATTGGCGTCGGCGCAGGCAACGGGCCTGCCTATATCCACAAGTCTGCCGACATTCCCAAGGCGGTGGCGGACATCATCCGGTCGAAAACCTTCGATAACGGCACCGTCTGCGCCTCGGAGCAGAGCGTCGTGGTCGAGGAATGCTGCGCAGAGAAGGTCAAGGCGGAGTTTCAGCGGCAAGGCGCTTACTTCCTCCCCACGGAGGAGGCGGGAAAGCTCGCGAAGCTCCTTCTGCGGGCGGACGGCTCCATCAACCCCAAGGTCGTGGGCAAGACCGCCTGCGAGGTCGCCGCGCTTGCGGGCTTCCCCGTCCCGCAGGGCACAAAGGTGCTGATCGCCCGCGAGACAGAGGCGGGACCAACCCGACCGTACTCCCGCGAAAAGCTCTGCCCTGTGCTCGCCCTGTTTATCGAGCGCGACGAGAACACCGTCTTAAAGCGCGCCGTGGAGGTGCTGCTGGGCGAGGGCGCGGGACACACCTTCGCCATCCACGCCAAGGACGAGGCAGTCATTCGCCGCTTTGCGTTGGAGATTCCCGTCTCGCGCTTTTTGGTCAATACCCCCGCTTCGCTGGGCGGCATCGGGCTGACGACAAACCTGTTCCCCGCCCTCACCCTCGGCTGCGGCGCGGTGGGCGGCAGCTCGTCGTCGAACAACATCGGGCCGCTCGACCTCATCAACCTGCGCCGCGTCGCGTGGGGCACGGAGGAGGCAGACAAAGCCTCAGCACCGCAAGAGGACGCGGCGCTCTTGGAAACCCTGACACAGGAGATCCTGCGCAGACTGAATCACGGCAATCGGTAACAACAAAAACACAGGGCAACTCGTAGGGCACGACGACTCGGCGTGCCGTCCGCGAAGCGGCAGACAGTACAGACGAACGAGTTTGTACGCATTTGGTAGTTCCTGCACCGGCGCGCCGAGGTCGTCGCGCCCTACGCCGAACTGCTACAGTTCGCAAAGTCCGCATCCAAAAATAAAGTTTTAATTGTTATAGTGTAGTAGGGGCGGCTATCAGCCGCCCGACAGAGGTTGTACGCACTCGATAGTGCCTGCACCGGTGGGGACATGTCCCCGCCCTACAGACACTATTCACTATTCACCATTCACCATTCACTATTCACTAAACTACAAC
>JBJDYD010000177.1:0-5248 GCA_051867015.1 Faecousia sp.
TACTGCTACCGATCTCAAAGGCTCGTATTTTAGATTAACTGCCTACTACAGAGGTTGATACACAACTTTTAACTGTTACAAACTACTACGAGAAGTCACCCACCCTCGCACTGCAGGGGCGGATAGTATCCGCCAGTGTGCAGGAATTACTGTCTGTGAACAAACCTGTTTCCCGCACGCGGGCGGCTGATAGCCGCCACTACATCAGTTCCTTCGTATCCAGCAGGATCGTCACGGGGCCGTCGTTCTCGGAGGCGACGAGCATATCCGCGCCGAAGCGTCCGTGCTGCGGTTCGAAGCCGCGCAGGCGGCACTCATCCAAAAACTGCTCATACAGCGGAATGGCAATGTCCGGTACCGCCGCGCCGACAAAGCTCGGACGCTTGCCCTTTTTGCAGTCGGCGTAGAGTGTGAACTGACTCACGACAAGCACCTGCCCGCCGACATCCGCGAGGGACAGATTCATTTTATCGTTTTCGTCGCAGAAGACGCGCAGCCCGAGCGCCTTGTCCGCCAATTTTTTGCACTGCGCGCTCGTATCGTCCGGCGCGACACCGAGCAAAATCAAAAAGCCCTGCCCGATTTGCCCGACGATCTCGCCCGCGATGGCAACGGAGGCGCTTTTCACGCGCGTTACAACCGCCCGCATCAGTTCTGCCCCCTTCGCACGTCAATCACGCCGTCGATATTGCGGATTTTATTGCGAATCGTCTCCAGCTCAGACACATTTTTGACCTCAAAGGTCGCAACCGTCCGCGCCTTACCGGCAGGCATTTCCTTCGCGGAGATTTCGGAAATTTTGACCTTTGCCGCAGTCAGCGCCGTGGCAATGTCAATCCAAATGCCGTCGCGATCCACGGAGTCAATCTCAAAGGTCGTGGCAAAGGGCTTCTCCTCATCCGTGCACCACGAGACCTTCACCCAGCGCCCCGCCTGCTTCGGGTCATTCGCACCGGCGGCGTTCTTGCAGTCCTTACGGTGGACGGACACGCCGTAGCCCTTCGTGATGAAGCCGATGATCTCGTCGCCGGGCACGGGCGTGCAGCAGCGGGAGAATTTGATCATGCAGGAGTCAATGTCCTCGACGATCACGCCGGAATCCTTATGGCGGCTTGCCTTGACGGCAGACTGCTCGGAAGGCTTCGGCGGCTCCTTCTGCTGATTTTGGCGATTAGCGCGGGTCAGATCGTCTCGGATGCGTCCGAACGCCTTTGCCGCCGTCAAACCGCCGTAGCCGATGGCGGCATACATATCGTCCAAGCTGTCAAACGCCAGCTTTTTCAATAATTGCGGGAGCAGGTCGCTATCCTGTAAAATAGCAGGACTGAGATTTGCGCGGCGCAGCTCGCCCTCAAAGCTTGCTCTGCCGTGGGCGACATTTTCCTCGCGCTTCTCCTTCTTGAACCACTGCTTGATTTTCGTGCGCGCCTGATTGCTGTTACAGATTTTCAGCCAGTCGCGGCTGGGCCCCTTCGCGGTCTTGGAGGTCAGAATTTCAACGATATCGCCGTTTTCAAGCTGTTGGTCATAGCTTGCAATCCGGTTATTGACCTTTGCGCCGACCATCGCATTGCCGACGCCGGAGTGAATGGCATAGGCAAAGTCAATCGGTGTCGAGCCGGCAGGCAGAGACATAACCTTGCCCTTTGGCGTAAAGACGAACACCTCGTCGTCAAACATATCGACCTTGAGGGAATGAATATAATCCTCGGCGTCGTTCTCCTCCTGCTGGCTTTCGAGCAGGCGGCGCACCCATTCAAATTGCTTCTCGCTGCCGCCCTCGACGCCCTGCTTGTATTTCCAGTGCGCGGCAATGCCGTACTCCGCCGTCTCATGCATCTCCCAGGTGCGAATCTGCACCTCAAAGGGAATGCCCTGCTGCCCGATGACCGTCGTATGCAGACTTTGATACATATTCGGCTTGGGGGTGGAAATATAATCCTTAAAGCGGCCCGGGACAAGGTTGAACAGATCGTGGATATGCCCGAGGACGTTATAGCAGTCGGAGATCGTATCGACGATGACACGGAAGGCATACAGATCGTAAAGCTCGTCGATGGTCTTGTTCTGCGCCTTCATCTTGCGGTAGATGGAGTAGACATGCTTAATTCTCCCGTAGATCGAGCCGTGGATACCGACGGCGGACAGGCGCGTGGTGATCTTGGACTGGATGGACTTCATGAAGCTGTCTGCCTCCGCCTGATGCGCGGCGAGATATTCCATGATCTCGTCATAGCCCTGCGGGTCAAGGTACTTTAAGCTCGTATCCTCCAGCTCCCACTTGATCTTCTGCATACCCAAGCGGTGCGCCAGCGGGGCGTAGATGTCCATCGTCTCGCGGGATTTTGAAATCTGTTTTGCGGGTGTCTGATACTGCATCGTGCGGGTGTTGTGCAGACGGTCGCAGATTTTGATCAGCACCACGCGGATGTCCTTGCTCATCGCCATGAACATCTTGCGCAGATTCTCCATCTGCTGCTGCTCCAAGGTCGTATATTCCACACGGGTCAGCTTCGTGACGCCCTCGACAAGCGAAGCGACCGTCGAGCCGAACTGCCGCGCGATCTCATCATAGGTCGAGTCGGTGTCCTCAATGCAGTCGTGCAGGATCGCGCCCAAAATGGCATCGGTGTCCAGTCCCGTCTCCGCGACGATCTCCGCCACGGCAAGGGGGTGGATGATATAGGGCGAGCCGTCCTTGCGCTTTTGGTCGCGATGCTTTTCAGCGGCGTATTCCACGGCGCGGTCGATTACCTCCATGTCCGCCTGCGGGCAATGCAGAGCGATCATGCGGCGCATACTTTCATAATGTTCAGCAAAGGTTTCCAAACTCAATCACCTCTGATGGAATGATATAATCGGCTGTTTTCCAGCGGATTCGGCGGGCAATTCGGAAGGAGGCGCAGCTCCAACAGCGTTTGCTCACGGCGGAAGGTTAAAAATCCAAGCTCCTGTAAAATTGCCAGCCCCGCAAGCGTTCGGCGGACGCTGTGGCGTTCGTTGGAATACGCGGCAACCGCAGAGCAAAATTCGGTCAGCTCGCAGCGCAGCGGCTTTCCGCCGGGCAGCACCGCGCGGAGATAACGCCAAAGCTCCGCAATATCCGTTCGTTCCGGCGCGAGCATACGGCGCTCGGCAGGAGAAAGCTTGTCTCCGGAGAGAAAACGGTCATATAACTCCGCCGGCGCAACGCGGCGAAGGTCAATCAGGCTGAGCTGCACCGTGCGAACGCCGCGAAACTCGTTCATCTGCGCATGAAACGCGACATCCACGCGGTCACCCACCTTGAGCTTTCGGGCAAGCGCGCCGCCGGAGAAGTAGATCGCCTGCAGACTCTCTCCCTCCCGGGAACGCAGGCGCAGGCGCAGATGCTTTCCGCCGCCGACGGTAGAGATGCGCTCCACGATCACCTCACTCATGCAGAACACCGGCTTCGGGCAGCCCGTGCCGCAGGGCTCCAGCTGCGAAAGCCCTTCAATGTTCTCCTCCGTCAAAAGAGCGGCGGGAATCTCGCTGTCGATCTCCAGCGCGGCCCTTGCCTCGCCCGATTTGGCAAATGCCTCGGCGCGGGCGCAGATACGGCGGGAGAACTCGGCAATGTTTTCGCGGTGGATGGTAAAGCCCGCCGCAAGCTCATGACCGCCGTAGCCTTCGAGCAGCTCCGAAAGCTCCGTCAGCGAGGCAAATAGATTAAACCCGCCGTAGGAACGTGACGAAGCCTTGCCGTGCTCCCCGTTCAGGCAGATCAAAAAGGTCGGGCGGCAGTATTCCTCGCTCAGGCGAGATGCGACAATGCCGACGACGCCCTGATGCCAATTCTCACCGGCGAGAACAATGGCGCTTTCATGCTTCTTTTTTCCGCGCAGGCGATAGGACGCCTCGCGGTAGATTTCCATTTCCGTCTCCTGCCGCTCGCGGTTGAGGCGGCACAGCGTCTCGGCAAGCTCCTTTGCCTCAGCGGGATCCTCGGTCAGGAACAGCTGCACGGCAAGCTCGGCGTGCTCCATGCGTCCGGCGGCGTTAATGCGCGGGGCGAGCACATAGCCGATGGTCGACGCGGTCACCTCCTGCGACATACAGTCGCAAGCCTCCATCAGCGCGCGGATGCCGAGGCGCTTCGGGTTCTGCATCGCGGCAAGCCCCTGCACGACGAGGCGGCGATTTTCTCCGCGCAGACACATAATGTCCGCAATAGTGCCGAGGCAGAACAGGTCGCAATAGCGCGCCGCGATCTCGTCCTGATCGCCGTGCAGCGCGGCAGCCAGCTTGAACGCCACGCCGACACCGGAGAGGTTCGTGTGCGGATAGGTGCGGTCGGGACGGTGCGGGTCAATCACTGCCGCCGCGCGGGGCAAAACCGGCTTGCATTCATGGTGATCGGTAATAATCAAGGTAATGCCCATCGTGCGGCAAAGCTCCGCCTCGGGAACCGCCGTAATGCCGCAGTCCACGGTGATGATCAACCGCACGCCATCGTCATAAAGCTGCCGGATCGCGGCTGCGTTCAGTCCATAGCCCTCCTCCATGCGTCCGGGAATATGCGCAACGCAGTCGGCGCCGACGGAGCGCAGATAATCCGTCAAAAGGCAGGTTGCCGTAATGCCGTCCACATCATAGTCACCAAAAACGGCAATGCGCTGTTTTTCCGCCAACGCGCGGCGAATCTCCGCAACGGCACGATCCATCTCCTTCATTAAAAACGGATTCGGCAGCGGGGCGTCGGCGCAGAGCAGCTCATTTGCCGCCTCCACCGTATCATAGCCCCTGCCGCAAAGCGCGTGGGCAGTCAGAATGGAATAGCCCGCCGCGCATAGTTTTTCGACCGATTTCTGATCCGGTACCGCAATTTCCCAAGTTCCGTACTTCACATCCAAACACATCCCATTTTATTTTTTCTTTATATTATAACAAATTCTATCGTCGGGTACAATAGAAGATGTCGAAAAAGTCAAACTTTGTGCATTCAGGAACTACCGACTGCGTACAAATTGGTGCGTTTGTACCGTCTTCCGCTTACGCGGTCGGCGGGGACATGTCCCCGCCCTACAGTCGTTGATCGCACCCATCTCCGTAGGGGACGGCGTCCTCGACGTCCCGCGTGCAGGAACGACCGACTGTGTACCAATTTGTCCGCTTGTGCTGTCTGCCGCTTACGCGGTCGGCGGGGACATGTCCCCGCCCTACATTGGAATTCGCGCGGAGCGCTCTGCGGTGTACCCTTTGTCAAGGACAATTTTTATTAGTGAAT
>JBJDYD010000178.1:0-25675 GCA_051867015.1 Faecousia sp.
AAAAGATGCTTCCGGCAAAGAGGTAGGTAGAGACAAGACGGATGCGAACGGCAAGCTGGTTTTCCCCAATCTTATTGTGGGTCAGACCTATACCGTGACTGAGGTCGTACAGGATGGATGGGTCTGTGAGAATAATAACCAAACAATTACGATCCAAGAAGGAACGAATCAGCTTACCTATGTCAACAAGCGGCTTGACCTCAAGCTTATCAAACTGTCTTCTGACGGATACACCAGCGGTATCTCCTTTCAGATTTTCGCTGGGGATGGCCAACATTTCCATGGCACAGTTTGGCAGACCGTAACGACCGGAATTGATGGTACATTTGTCATTGAAGGCATCCCAGCAGGGGTGTACTGGTTCCGCGAAATTGTGCCGGATGGTTATATAAATCAGCAAGATCAGCGCGTTGTAGTCACTGAAAGGAATACCTACGATAATCCCACAGTCGTTACTTTTACGAATCAGCAGCTATCCGCGCTGAAGATCGTCAAGCAGTCACTGGACGGGAACGTGGAAGGAATCACATTTAATGTTTATAAGGGATTTTATACTGAAAAGATCGAACTGCCACCATATGCTACAGTCACAACTGATGCAGAAGGCACGATCCTCCTGGGTGCTTTGGAGCCTGACACTTACTATATCAAAGAAATAGTGCCGGAGGGGTACGAGCCGCAAGCTGTACAGTCTGTTGTGGTTGCTTCCGAGAACACGCCGGACAATCCGGCAATTGTCACCTTTGTCAATGTGCCGCGTCCATCGCTTAAAATTGTGAAGGAGTCTCCGGATGGGAACGTAGAAGGTGTCAGCTTCAATATTTACAATGGTGTATATAACTACATAAACGGGCAGATCATGCAGACTGTAACAACCACGGAGGATGGCACGATTCAAATCTATAATTTAAGTAGTTCATCCACTTATTACATTAAGGAGAACGTCCCTGAGGGATATCTCCCGCAAAAGGTGCAAACAATCCGCCTTAATTCAGATAATACGCCAAGCAATCCTGCAATTGTCACATTTACGAATGTGCCGATACGCGGCTGTATCTCCGTCAATAAGATCAATACGAGCGGTGTTGCTCTCGAAGGTGCGACCTTCTTGCTGGAATACTCTACGGACAACGGTGCAACATGGGATGCCGTCAAACCTGCGACCGAGGATGAAAACGGCGTCGGAACGTGCAGCACAATCGAAGAGGACGGCACGCTGACGACCGGTGAGGACGGACAAGCTGTTTTTGACGGCTTAATCGTCTACGGCGTTACTTACCGGCTGACCGAGACATCTGCGCCTCCGGGGTATCAGCTTCTTGCCGATCCTGTGTTTACGGGCGAGATCGTGGCAGACGATAACGGCATATACGAGATATACCGCACCGTCGTTAATGTACCCACATTACAAATGCCTCCCACCGGAGGCGACGGCAGCGTCCGTCTGATTTGCGCAATCGCAACGGTGGTGGCGTCTGCGTCCCTGCTGGGGCTTGGGCTGGTGTGCAAGCGTCGGAAATCGCCCGAATCAAACGGATAAAATATTTTTGAACGAATAATCCATATGTCCCGCATTTTTTTATCGTCTCCATTGCCTCGGCTTTGGGGTAAAAAATAATAATAATGAAAGGATCAAATCAAAATGAAAAAAACGCTTTCTTTGCTGGTGGCTGTGATAATGCTGCTGGCGCTCAGCGTTCCCGCGTTCGCAGCGGGCGTAACTATCAACTATGAACAAACCGGCTCTCTTACCATGTACAAGTACGACATGACTTCGGCTACCGGCAACGGCATCGAGCTGTCCTCCTTCGTGGCCACCGGCGCGAAGGATACGGCCGCCGAAGCGGCCCTCGCTCCCTACGCCATTCAGGGCGTGAAGTTCACCTACCTCAAGGTTGCCGACATCAGCAATCAGACAACTGCCCCGGAAGAGGGCAAGGCTGACGTCTCCCTGCTCTACGGCATGGTGGCAAACGATAAGACTGCTGCTCTGCTGACGGCACTCGGTCTGAGCTACGATGATGCCTACACCAACGACGGCACAACCTACTACTACACTTCTGACAAGCTCAACCATGCGGTCAACACCGTCATGGCTGACAGCACGGCGGCGAAGAACGTGCTGGAAAACTACATCAAGGCAAACGGCGGCACGACCATGGTCGAGACTGATGCCAACGGCTACACCAGCGCCAGCGGCCTTCCCCTTGGACTGTATCTGATCGTAGAAACCTATGTTCCCGAAAATGTCACTTGCACGGTGAATCCGTTCTTTGTCTCTATCCCCATGACGACCACGAACGGTCTTGAGTGGATGTATGACATCACGCTCTACCCGAAAAATGAGACCGGCAATCCTACGCTGGAGAAGCTTGTCCGTGAAAGCACGGAGGATACCGGCAAGACCGAGGACTATGCGCACACCGCGACTGCCTCCATCGGCGATGTGGTGGATTATCAAATCGTCAGCAAACTTCCGACCGTTACCTCTGAAGCTTCTTACCTCACGACTTATACCTATGTGGATACCCTGAGCAAAGGCATTGCCTACAATAAGGAAGATGTTACCATTAGCTACTACACCGACGCAGCACTGACGCGGGAGATCACAAGCTGGACGGAGGCTGATGGCAAATTCACCGTCACCTACGGCACGGCTGCGAACGATGCGACGACCATGACGATTGCCATGACCGGCGATGGCCTGACTGAGATCAACGCCTCCAAGACGGTATACCCCGCTGGCAGCGTTGCCTCTGGCTACTCCACTTGCTACATGGTGATCCGCTACTCCTGCACGCTCAACGAGTATGCCGTGATCGGTGATGCTGGCAACCCTAACGAGGTGGAACTGACTTGGAAGCGCACCAACACCGAGTATTATGACACGCTGAACGATGACTGCCATGTTTACACCTACGGTATCGACCTCCTGAAGAAATTCCACGACGAGAACGATGCCGATGCAGACGGCAACTTCGCCAACGTCAAGTTCGTTCTGCGCAACGATACGGACACCTACTTCGTCGTTGCCGATCTGATCGACGGCGTGTATTATGCCAAGGATCACGTCGCTGAGAAAGCAGATGCGACCGTCTTCGTGCCGGATGCAGACGGCAAGATCATCATCAAGGGCTTGGAGGACGATGTGTACTACATCAAGGAGACTGCTACCGACAGCGGCTATCAGCTACTCGCAGACGAGATCAAGGTCGAAATCGTTGCTGCTGAAAGCGATACGCTCTGCGGCGTCTGTGGCAAAGCACTGCTGACGGCTTCTGCGAAGGTCAATGATCAAGATGTCACGATGCTTGAAGATAACAACTCTGTCAACGCCCTCGCACCGCTGACGATCATCAACAATCACGGCTTTGATCTGCCGCCCACGGGCGCTCAGGGTACTTGGCTGCTTAGCATTATCGGTGTCATTGGCATGGCTGCGTGTGCTGCGGTTTTAATCGTGCTGCTGCGCAAGCGCGGCAAAAACGAGGACGCCGCCTAATTCTAAAAATGGGCAGAGCCGTAAAACGCAGCTCTGCCCATTACCCAAGGGGGGGAAAACGATAATGAAAAGGCTAATAAGTCTTTTGCTTTTTTTCTGTGTTGCGCTTACAGCTTGCAACGGGACGAGCAGTAATTCGGACTCGACCTATATGCAAACCAATCCAGACAATGCTGATTATTCTGTTGAGAATGAATGTGAGCCGACGAAAATTGATGGCTTCACGGAGGAGAGTGCAAAACAAAACGGCAATGATTTCTTCGATACGGCATTTGAATTAACTCGTTGGGATCAAGAACTGTTTTGTGGCGAGCTATATCATCCTGAATTGTCCGAATATATGGGGAATGTATCGGAAATATACCAAGATACCGGAGATATAATGTTCCGAGTAGGCACGGATATTTATGGGTTCACCTACGAAGAGCTGGGCAGACGCTATACTTTGACGGAAGCTGATTCAAATGCATATGTGGTAAACAGTTCAGATTTTACTCAACTCGTATTTGAAGAAACAGAAGATGGAACAGTTAACTGTTTTAGAGAAAATGGAGATTGCTACTTCAAAGGTCTGGATTTAGGTGAAAAAGAAAAGATTATAGATTGCAGTTTTTCTCTTATCTATGTAATTTCCGGCGAAACTGGAAATTATACCGTTAAGGCTTACATCATTCAGGATGACCGCACTCTCACTCTTGAACATGAATATCCTGTTGTCGGGTATAATCTCGGAGCTGACAGAGATATGGAGGAGAGTATTAAATCGGAATACTGGTTTCGCTCCGATGTCAACGCATGGGAATTGTATGTCGTAACAGAAAGAGGAAACTTATATATGTTTAACGATGTTGAACTCGGTTTTGAGAGCTACAAATTCTGCGTTGGGCAAAAATACACTGTTGCCACTGATGTGGACAAGATATATGAATCTGTTATATCCGGGGTAGGTCATTATGCTCCTGTTTATTCCCGCCTCAATGATACGACAGCGCTATACACTCTTGTTCCAGGAGAATCTATTTGGGAACAGGAGGACGATGCGGTAGTTAAAATCATCTTACCAAATGGCTACTCTACCAAAAATGTGAGAAATATCATTGGGTGTCAATCAGCTGTTGTTATCGAATTCGCTGATGGTTCAATTTATTCCGCAAATTCCATTGGCAGCAATCATGGCGGCGAATATAGCTGCGAAATCATCAGTGGCTTGTCTGAACTGAATAAGGAACGCAGAATTGTATCTATGGCAGCCCCATGGACTGTTGAGAATCGCCTTTACATCTTGCTCAATGATGGAGTGGTATACTTTATTGTTTTTTGACTTTACCACTCTCTAAATTAAATATAAGGAATTCATTATGTCAAAGAAAGTAAAAAGCTCTCTTGTTATTCTATTCGTACTGCTGTTTCTTGCGTCGCTGTGCGCGGTTGTCTATCCGTATCTCAGCAACTACCTCGCCCAGCAACGACAGGCGGAGATCGTACTGCAATACGACGCGGCGGTCGGGATGGTGCAGGACACGGACGTCAGCGCCGCATTGGAGGCCGCACGTGCCTATAACGCAGCGCTGGCAAACGGGCAGGAGAACATTTCAGACTATGATACTTTGCTCAACCCGACCGGCAATGGCATGATGGGTATTATCACGATCCCGTCTATCGGTGTGGAGCTACCAATCTATCATGGCACGCAGTCGTTAGAGTTGGGCGCTTTACATTTGCAAGGCACGTCGCTCCCGGTCGGTGGCGCAAGCACCCATTGCGTGATCTCCGCGCACAGCGGAATGTCTTCCGAAAAAATGTTTACGGACTTAGATCAGCTTGCCGAAGGTGATGTTTTTTACCTAAAGGTGTATGGCGAAACGCTTGCCTACGAGGTGGATCAAATTCTGACTGTCCTGCCGGAGAACGTCGAGCCGTTGATGATCGCGCCGGGGGAAGATTTCTGCACCCTGCTCACCTGTACGCCTTACGGCGTCAACACGCACCGCCTGCTGGTGCGTGGTCGTCGAATAGCCTTCGAGTCGGAGACTGCCGGAGCTGAAGCGCAGACGCCGATACACGCGAAGCAATCGACTTGGATGCAGCAGTATATCCGGGGCATTCTTTGCGGCATCGGAATGGTAGTTAGCGCAGCTATTGCTTGTGGCTGTCTCTTCCTAATTCAGCGCAGACGCAACGGAGGAAAACGGGAGAAGAAACAATGAAAAAAAACGCACACAGAGTGTTTAAGGTCATTTCGGTCTTGCTTCTCCTTATAGCCTTCAGCTTATGTTGTTACCTTGTTTTCCGTCCTTGGCTTACCCGCTTGGAAAGCCGCAAAGAGGCGGAAAGAGCCGCAGACACTTTCTTGCAAAGTTACCCGCACACGCCAACAGTGCAACTGGCAACGCGGGAAGATAGTGAACCGGCAACGCCGGAAAGTAATGCCATTGAGTCAGTGCCAATGGCAGAACTATATGAAGCTATGTGCGAACATAACGCGCAAATCTATGCTGAAGGACAAAGCGGGCTATGTGATCCGTGGTCTTATACTGCTCCAGCCCTCGATCTGAGCGCCTACGGGTTGGCGTCAGACGACGCTATCGGCGTGCTGCAAATCCCGTCGATTGACGTCAGCCTGCCGATTTACTCCGGCGCGTCCTATGTCAATCTCGCAAAAGGTGCAGCGGTACTGAGTCAAACCTCTCTGCCTATCGGCGGCGAGAATACCAATACGGTAATTGGCGCTCACCGTGGCTGGAATGCCGAAGATTATCTCCGTGATGTCGAGGATGTGCAGCTTGGAGACGAAGTGATCGTCACAAACTTTTGGAATGAGCTGCATTACACGGTCACGGAAATCAAGGTAATAGAGCCAAATGACATCAAGCAAATTCTTATTCAGCCAGGGCGTGAGCTGCTTACAGTATTTACTTGCCACCCATATGCTTCAGGCGGAAAATACCGGTATCTTCTGATTTGCGATAGAGTAAAAGCCGACGACGAAAACGCGATGCCCATAGCGACGGAACTGCACGCTGATACTTCCAGCACGCTACCCACAACACCTAAGAATCAAGGTGCAGTTATTCCGACCATCTACATCGAGGGCGAGGAGTTTTCATCTGCTTCAACAGAAATCTGGCTTGTCTCCATTGTCCCATGGTTCGGCGCAGCGATTCTCTTGGCGCTGTTGGTTGCTGTGCTTGCAGTGATATTCCGTAAGAGAAGGAAGTGAGTGGCATGAAGAACTTTATGGACAATTTCAAAACACCGGAGGAATATATCCGCTTCGTGGTACTCTCGGAGCATCCTGCACAAGAGAGAGACTTCAAAAAGGCTATGGCAGATCTCGCCGCAATGAGTGAAAGCGGGCAAAGGGAGCTTATGAGGCTCCCGAAAGATAAGCTGCTCGATATTTTGATTCAAGTGAGGGGAACGCAGGCATATAAATCGCTCTGCGTCGGTGTCAGCTCGCTTGCTTATCAGCTCAAGTTTGGTATTACAAATGAGGATGTTAAGCTGATGGCATTAGGAGGGCTTACCCTTGTTGTAGGTTCGGAAGTCTTTTACAAGAACGGTCGGAAGTTTCGTGCGAATGTCTATGATGTGTATGCGTATTTTCGGCTGACTCCTGCAAAAGTACACGATTGGTTAAGGACGCATAGGGACAATCCATTTCTGGATGCTCCATTTGGGTAAAATTAGTTCAAGTAAAAAAGGAGGGCGGCATGGCACAGTTATTTAAGGCAAAGACAATCCAGCAATTTCAAATCATGCAATGGCTGGCAGAGCAAGGAATCGCCAACGACGATATTGCATCTGCTAAACTCGTCAGCCGCAGCGTGGTAAGAGTTACCAATCCCACAGGGCAGTATATGGATGTCTTTTGCGCAATGAACGGCACTGTAAGAATTTTGCAAGTATCTGAGGAGCGTGAGGCTGACCTTGACAGGGAGTGGAATCAATGCGATCTCATGGACGAGGAAGACTATTACGAATGGTACGGCAATCTGACAGATGATGAAAGAGCGCTGATTGATGCTTGGGACGAGGCGTATTGCAGCGGTGTCCGAAGGCTCTGTGAGGATGTTTTGACCGCTGAACAGCGTCGAAACGCGTATGACAAAATTTCTAACGACAAGGAGAAAGTATAATGGATAAGGACAAGAGAATTAGCACCATCACTAAGCTGCTCTCAAAATGCAAGGCAGCGCGGCTTACCACTGAAAAGGACATCATTGAGATTCCTGCGTCGAAATTCTTCAGCTTCAGCAAAGAGCAAAAGATCACGGATGAAGAAGCAAATCTCTTTTTCGAACTCCAAGAAGCACTGAAGAACAAATCCCTGTTTTCCTTCCTCATGGGTGAGCAGAATTGAAGCGGGTTTGCTGGCCGCTCGTCCTTGTGATAATGCTGCTTTTCACGCTCACGGGATGCAGCGGATACGATGTTCTCCAATACAAAGTCCCCTCCACTGAGGAAAAAATCTCCGTCCGTATCGACAAGAGCGATGGCTTTGCGCTGGCGGCAAACGAGGATGGCACATTCACCATAACGCAAGATGATGCTCTCGTAGCAACCGGTGTGCTGATGCCTCCGGATAAGATGCAGAAAATGCGTACCAACGCTAAGGCTATGAAAACCTGTGAGATTTTGGAGGAGGGCAGCCAAGATAATCTGGACTTTCTACTACTCAAAATCATCGCAAACGGAGAAGAAGAATGGGTCTACCTCGTGTCCATAGATGGCATGGAAGCGGGACTTGCACTGAACAGCGCTACTTCAGAGGCTGCTCTCCGCGTCTGCTTTAATGCACTATCCTTGCGGGCAACTGAGAATTGAGCTTTCTATTCTTACACTGAAGGAGGGAATACTGTGCAAGAGTTCGATGCACTTGAAGCAAGAAACGATAGAACACAACAAGAAGTTCCGATATGGCAAAAATATGCGCTGACGCTTCCGGAAGCTTGTGTCTATTTTCATATTGGGGAGAATAAACTACGAAAGTTTATTAACGAACACAGAGATGCCAGATTTGTCCTGTGGGTCGGCAGCCGCTTGCTCATTAAGAGGACTGAGTTTGAAAGATTCTTAGATAGTCAGAATACAGTGTGACAATATGCGTTTTTGATTGAATTATGGACTCGATTATAGTAAAATTAATTTGCTATATCGAGTCCTTTTTCGGAAAGGAGAAACAATGTCTGGAAAACGACGCGATAACAAAGGACGAGTCTTGCGCACGGGAGAGAACCAGCGCAAAGATGGGAAGTACGAGTACAAGTACACAGATATTAAAGGGGTGAGGCGAAGCGTTTATAGTTGGAAGTTGGTTGATACGGATACGGTTCCAACAGGAAAGCGATGTACGGAAGCACTGAGGAATATAGAGAAAAGACTTCAACGGGATAAAGAAGACGGAATAGATACATTTAAAGGCGAGAGTATAACGCTGAATGATTGCTTCACGTTTTCTCTCCAAAAGAGAGCAAAGTTAAAGCCAACAACGATCAACACATATACCGACGTATATGACCGTTACATCCGTAAAGAACTTGGTGATAAAAGAATTATTTCAATAAAGCCGACCCACCTTTATTCCATTTATGCCTCGATGCTTTCACGAGGGGTAAAACCTGCAACGGTGGAGTGTTTACACGCTGTACTAACGCCCGTTTTTAAGCTGGCAAAGAAAAACTACTGGATTCGAGCTGATCCAACAGAAGGGCTGATTGCAGAGTTGAAAAATGAGTTTAGCTGGGATAAGACCAAGAAAAAAGCTTTGACGGAAGAACAACAAGAGATATTTATTAACTGTGTGAAAGAATCACGGTGGTACAGTTGGTTGCTTCCACTATTTACTTTTCTCCTTGGAACTGGTTGCCGTATTGGTGAGACGCTTGGCTTGCGATGGGAAGACTGTGATTTTTCATCCGGGATTATCACAATACGACATACGCTTGTCTACAAAACAGCCAAGAATGATCCGCAGTGTTATCACCTCGGAGCAACAAAATCAGTGTCCGGAATGCGACAAATTCCTATGCTCTCTGAAGTAAAAGCCGCTTTACTACGACTGCGAACAGATCAACTCGCTACGGGATTTGGCACGAGATTAACGATTGACGGATACAAAGGCTTTGTCTTTGTAAGTAAGCAAGAGAGTATAATAAGACCAAGATATGTGAATAACGCCATTTTATCAATTATTAAGTCCTACAATGAGCGTGAATTGATTGCTGCTGCGGAAACTCATAGGGAGCCATGCCTGCTGCCTCGTTTTTCTGCACATACTTTGAGACATACTTTTTGTACCCGTTTTTGCGAAAATGAAACCAACTTAAAGGTTATTCAGGATATTATGGGACATAAGAACATTTCTATAACAATGGAAGTGTATAATGAAGCAACGGAGAAGAAGAAAAAAGAAAGCTTCGCAAAATTAGAGGGCAAAATAAAGGTTTGCTAATTACGACAAAGATACGACAATTCAGAGCAGCTTTATGAGGATTTATAAGGTAAAACGTGATGTAAATAGCGACTCGATGTGCTAAGAGAACCGTAAAAAGGTGTTATAAGCACTTATAAGAACTTACTTGCTGAAGGCAATTAATAAGTGTCCATTTTCGTCCCTCCTGTTTGAGTTACACTCGAAGTGCTGCTCATAGTATGGACGGCTTTTTTGGGCACTATACGCAAAATTCCTGCCGAAATTTGTAAAAATCGACAAGTAGTCATTTTGCAAAACCCCCTTTCCAAATGCGGGATTTTGCGCTATAATTATTTTACGAGACTGCGCGGCATGCCGTGCAGAATAACGAATAATGAACGAAAGGCTGATAGAATTATGAACGCATTTTTACCGGCTGACATTCTCTTCCCGCAGGTAGATTCCATGGAAAAGTGGGCGGTCATCGCCTGCGACCAGTTTACCTCCGATCCCGCCTATTGGGAGCGTGTACGCAAGAATGCCGAGGGCGCGCCCTCAACCATTAACCTCATTCTCCCCGAGGCGGAGCTTGGCACGGAGAAGGAGGCGGAGCATACCGCTCTCATCAACGCGACGATGGCGGAGTATCTGAAAAACGATGTTTTTAAGACGTTGAAAAACGCTTTTGTCTATGTCGAGCGCACCTTGGAGAACGGCACGGTTCGCAAGGGTCTTGTCGGCATGGTCGATCTAGACGCTTATGACTATTCCACCGGCTCGACTTCCGCCATCCGCGCGACGGAACGCACCGTTGTTGAGCGTATCCCGCCCCGTATGCGCGTGCGCCGCGACGCACCGATTGAGCTGCCGCATATCCTTATGCTGTGCGACGACCATGACAAGGTGCTGATCGAGCCGATTGCGGCAAAGAAGAACGAACTCACAAAGCTCTATGATTTCGAGCTGATGGAGGGCGGCAACCATATCGCGGGCTGGCTGGTGGCAGGCGACGAGGTGGAGAAATTCAACGCACGTCTGACGGACTATACCGCCAATGTCGGCAAGAAGTATGAGGGGCTCAAGGGCGTGCCGATGGTCTTTGCCGTCGGTGACGGAAACCACTCCCTCGCAACGGCGAAGTCCTGCTATGAGGAGCTGAAGGCGCAAAACCCCGGCAAGGATCTTTCCGATCATCCCGCCCGTTTCGCCCTTGTTGAGCTGGAGAATATTCACGACGAGGCACAGGTCTTCGAGCCGATCCACCGCGTGATTACAAAGTGCGACCCGAAGAAACTCCTTGCCGCGCTGGAAAAGGAAGCCTGCGCCGAGGGGGGCTTCGCGGTCAAGTGGTATATCGGCGAGGAATCCGGCACGGTATATCTCGACAAGGCAAAGAGCCAGCTCGCGGTCGGCGTATTGCAGGGCTTCTTGGACGGCTATCTCAAGGAGCATGAGGGCGAGATCGACTATATCCACGACGACGACGCGCTGATCTCCCTTGCCAAGCAGGACAACGCCATCGGCTTCCTCCTGCCCGCGATGGAAAAGAGCCAGCTCTTCCGCGGCGTCATTGCAGACGGCATCCTCCCGCGAAAGACCTTCTCGATGGGTCATAGCCGCGAGAAGCGTTATTATCTTGAGGGAAGAAAGATCAAATGATCACGCTGACCGAAGGCGCGTTTGCAAAAGTCAATTTGACGCTGGATGTGCTTGACCGCCGCGAGGATGGCTATCACGACATATCCTCCATCATGCAGGCAATCTCCCTGCGCGACGATATTGAGATTGACCTCGACACGGGGAAGCCGTGGAACCTGACCTGCGACAAGGAGAATGTCCCGACAGACGAGCGCAATTTAGCGTGGAAGGCGGCGCGGGTGTTCTTTGACGCCCTCGGCGGCGAGCCGGACGGCATTGAGATCCGTATCACAAAGCGCATTCCATCTGAAGCGGGACTCGGCGGCGGCAGCGCGGACGCGGCGGCTGTGCTGCGGGCGCTCAATCGGCATAGAGGTTATCCGCTCTCCGTCTACGCGCTTTGTGAGCTGGGCGCGCAGGTCGGCTCCGATGTGCCTTTCTGCGTCTTAGGCGGCACGGCGCTCTGCGAGGGCAGGGGAGAACGGCTGACAAAGCTGCCCGATGCGCCGGAGATGATCTTCGTCGTCTGCAAGCCTGACCTCGCGTTCTCCACGCCGGAGCTTTACGCAAAGCTCGACACGGTGACGATTGCCAAGCGTCCGGAGACGACCGCGATGCGTGCCGCCTTGCAGCGAGGCGATTTGGAGAAGATCGGAAAGAATCTGTGCAATGTCTTTGAGCAGGTGACGATTGGGGAGCATTTGGAGCTGAACTATATCAAGTCCATCCTCATGACCTACGGCGCTTACGGCGCGCTGATGACGGGCAGCGGCTCCGCGGTCTACGGCATTTTCGATTCGTTCGAATACGCCGCCGTCGCCTGCACGATGCTCAAGGACAACTATCCGCAGGTGTTTATCGCCAAGACGATATAATACGGAAGAAAACGGTTCCGAATCCGTAACGGTAGGGCACGCACCCGCAAGGGGCATGCCGCGTCCGTAAGGTTCCTTCGTCGCCAACGGCTGCGCTAACGACACGGCGTGCCGGTGTAGGAACAAAAAATGCGTTGAAAGATCGAACATAGATTGCCACGTCGCTGCGCTCCTCGCAATGACAAGGAAGAAGATTGCTGAAATTCTTTGTAGAGCGCAGATATATCAATACCCTACAGAGTTTTTCTCGAAGAACAGTATAAAATAGAATAACACCGTCCATAATGTGAGTACTTCTTACATATGGACGGTGTTATTCTATGAGATTCAGATTTATTTTATGGGTCTTGCTTGTGACGCTGACGGCGTATGGCTTGTTTGCGGCGGAGAGTTTCTTTATGCAGCGGAGCTTGGCGGAAAAAACGGTGCGGCTGCATGTGGTCGCGAATTCCGACAGTGAAGCCGATCAGGCGCAGAAGCTCCGCGTGCGCGACGCGGTTTTGCGGAAGGTTACGGCGCTGACAAAGGACTGCGCGGATGCCGCACAGGCGCGGACGGTCATCGGGCAGAATCTCAATGTGATTGAAGCCTCTGCGCAGCGCGTTTTGAGGGAGGAGGGGAGCAGCTATCCTGTAAGCGTCAGCCTCGGGACGGAGGAGTTTGACACGCGGTATTACGAAACCTTTACGCTCCCTGCCGGGAAATACCCCGCGCTGCGCGTCAGAATCGGCGCGGCGGAGGGGCAAAACTGGTGGTGCGTGGTCTTCCCGTCCCTTTGCACGGCGGCGACGACCGACGCGGTAGAGGAATACGCCGCAGTCGGCGGCTTTGACGAGACGGAGACAGACTTCATCACCGGCGGCGAGGAAAAATACGAATTCCGCTTTAAGACCCTCGAATGGTTAAAGGAGCTTTTTTCGTGGATGTCATAAGCGCATTCCCCGGAAAGATTCTTCTGCCGTTCCGGTAGGCGGGAACATGTCCCTACCGTGTGTAGGGACGACCGACTGCGTATAAGGATGGAACATGGATTGCCACGTCGCTGCGCTCCTCGCAATGACACAGAAAGCCACCCGCTTTGTCATTGCGAGGAGCGCAGCGACGTGGCAATCTTGTGTAGGAACTCCGTTCTAAGCCGTAGCCCGCAGCATTCTTGACGCGCCTCGTGCAGGAACTACGAACTGCGCGCGGATTCGTTCATGCGTACCGTCTGCCGCTTTGTGGTCGGCGGGGACAGGTCTCCGGGCTGCAAGAGAGAAAATGACGAAATTATTTGTCGGATGTCCTATTTTTTGGACAGGGGTTGTGATATGATGGGTGTAAGAGGTGAAGAGTATGCTACAGCTTTGGTTATCTACGGACAGAAAGAAGAACACACGGCGGATGCTGGAGGAGATTGCTGCCCACGCGGGGCGGGGGGAGACGGGGATGCTCTTGATCGTGCCGGAGCAGTTTTCCCATACGATGGAGCGGCAGCTTTGCGCGTTTGGCGGGGACGGTATCAGCAGGTATGCCGAGGTGCTTGGGTTTTCCAGGCTTGCGGCGCGGGTTTTCTCCGAGGTCGGCGGCTGCGCGGAGACGGAGACGGACCCTTCGGGCAGGGTGCTTGCCATGTCGCTTGCCGCCCGTCAGGTGCGCGCGCGGTTAAAGGTCTATGCGAGCTGCGCGGACAAGCCGGAATCCCTTTTGCAGATGCTGGACGCGTTTGATGAGTTCCGCGCCTTCTGCGTTACGCCCACGCGCCTGCGCGAGGCGTCAATGTCGTTAAGCGGCGCGCTTGCCGTCAAGACGGAGGAGCTTGCGCTGCTGATGGAGAGCTACGACGCGGTATGCGCCAATATGGGGCAGAATCCGCAGACCAAGCTGACGCGCTTGCTTGCTGCGTTGGAGAGCAGCGGCTTTTCGCGGACGATCTATTTTGACGGCTTTACCGATTTTAACGGCGTCGAGCGGGAGATCATTGCGCAGCTCCTGCAAAACGGCGCGCAGATCAGCGTGAATCTGCAATGCGACGGGGTGCAGCACGGCGCGCAGCAATATGAGACGGCGCGCAGAACCGCAAGGCTTTTGACCGCCCTTGCGCAGAAGCAGCAGCTTTCCGTGCAGATCAAGGAGCTTCCGCAGGACGAAACGGAAACCGCGCTTGCATTTTTGCGGGCAAGGCTGTTTGCGGGGGAGGAGACGCCTTATCCGCAGGCGCAGGATCAAATTGCTTTGCTTCAGGGCGCGGATTGCGTCGCGGAGTGCCGCGCTGCGGTGGGCGAAATCCTACGCCTTGCGGCGGAGGGGGTGCGCTGGCGGGATATCTCAATCGCCTGCGCCGACTTATCCACCTACCGCCCTATCTTGGAATCGCTGCTGCGCCGCGGAGAGGTGCCTGCTTATTTCGCGGGCGACACCGATATCCTCCGCCAACCGATTGCGGCGATGCTCCTGTCCGCATTGGAGGCGGCGACGGATGAGATGGAGCAGGAGGCGGTGCTGGCGTACATAAAATCCGGCTTTTTGCCGCTCACGCGTGACCGCTGTGACCGCTTGGAAAACTATGCGCTGCTTTGGGGGCTTTCCGGAACGCGCTGGAAAGGCGAATGGACGATGAATCCCGCAGGCGTCGAGGGGCGTATGGACGAGGCGGCGCTTGCACAACTGAACGAGGATCGGGAGCGGGTGATTGCGCCGCTGTGCCGTCTGCGCGAAAAGCTGAGAACGGCGAAAAACACAGGCGAAATGGTGCTTACGCTGAACGATTTTATTGAGGAGATCACCCTTGCGGAGCAGGCGGAGAACTTTGCAAAGCACTGCGCGGAAAACGGCGACCTGCAGCGGGCGCAGGAGTATGCCCAGGTCTATCGGCTCCTGACCACGGTGATGGAGCAGATGTACGGCGTGCTGGGCGAGAGCGTACACACGCCGGAGGAGTTTTACCGCATCTTCCGCACCGCGCTTTCCCAATGCGCCATTGGCACGATTCCGGCGAAGCTTGACTGCGTGACGGTGGGCAGCCTGATGTCTCAGCGCCGCTGCGATACGGCGTATGTATTCTTACTCGGCGCGAATGAGGGGGCTTTCCCCTCGGCGCAGACGGAGCGGAGCCTTTTGACCGACGGCGAGCGGCTGCACCTTCTGCGCCTCGGCATCGAGCTTGCGCCGACGGGTGCGGAGCGGCTGGATTTGGAGCTTGCCGCCATAGACAGTGTGCTGAACGCGCCGGAAAAGCGGCTGTATCTCGGTGCGGTTGCGGAACGGGAGGCGTATTTGCGCAAACGGGCGCGCAAGCTGTTTCCCGATGCGCGGTGCGTCTCAGAGGATACGGAGCTGCTCCGCCGCGCGGAACGGGAGTATCTCTCCTATCTCAGCCGCGTGCCGGAACACATCGGCAGCCTTGCGGAGGAAGCACCACTGCTTGCAAAGCGGGCGCGGGAGTTCGCGGAGGCGAGTGCTTACCGCCCGGGCGCACTGCGGGAGGAGACGGTGCGCAGCCTTTACGGACAGACGCTGCGCCTCTCCTCCACAAAGATCGACCGCTTGGCGGGCTGCCGATTTGCGTACTTTTTGGAATACGGCTTGCGCGCGGAGGAACGAAAGCCCGCAACGCTCAGCCCCACGCTTTACGGCACCTTTGTGCACGATGTGTTGGAGCATACAACCAAACAGGTGATGCGGGAGGGCGGCTTTGCAGTCGTACCGCTTTCACGGGTGCTTACCATCGCGGAGGCACGCATGGAGTGGTACGCACAGACGCATTTGACGGATGTCTTGCAGACGGCGCGGACGGAATACCTGTTTCACCGCAGCTTTTCGGAGGTGCGCATGGTCGTGACGGAGCTGTATCGGGAGCTTTCCGTTTCGCAATTTGAGCCGCAGTGGTTCGAGTTGAACTTTGCCGACGACGGGGCGCTGCCCGCGGTGCGGATCATCGGGGAAAAGATGCAGGCGGAGCTGCACGGGTTCGTAGACCGCGCGGATATCTGGCGCAGCGGAGATCGCGTCTTTGTGCGCGTGATTGACTATAAAACGGGAAAGAAAAGCTTTGATTTTTCCCATGTGTTTTACGGCTTGGGCTTGCAGATGCTGCTCTACCTCTTTGCGCTGGAGCAGACTGGGGAGTGCCTGATGGACACGCCGCTGAAGCCTGCGGGCGTGCTGTATTTTCCTGCCCGCGTGGAGCGCGTCTCCGTGGACGATAAGCGCGCCGAAGCCAAAATTGAGGAAAAGCAGCGCAAGGCGCAGAAGCGAAGCGGTCTGCTGCTCAACGCCGCGCCGGTGCTTCAGGCGATGGAGCCCTGCGAAAATGAGCCGCGCTATCTGCCCTACACGATCAACAAGGAGGGGAAGCGCGAGGGCTATCTTGCATCGGAGGAGCAGCTTGCAAGGCTGGAACGCTTTGTGTTCCGCAAGGTTGCCACCCTCGGAGACTCGCTTTACAGCGGGGAGATCGACCCGAACCCCTATTATTTTGACATGAAGGACAATGCCTGTATGTATTGCCCGTATCAGACGGTCTGCCGCGAGCTGCCCGAAAAGCGGTGGCTGTTCGGACCGAAGGATGCACAGACGTTCTGGCAGAGATTGGAGGAGAACGATGGCTGATATCAAGCTGACACCGCAGCAGCAGGCTGTGGTTGACAATCGAGGCGGCGCGCTGCTGGTCTCCGCCGCTGCCGGCTCGGGAAAGACAAAGGTGCTGATCGACCGCGTGTTCAAGCGCGTGACGGAGGAACAGGCGAATTTGGATGATTTTTTGCTCATCACCTTCACCCAAGCGGCGGCTTCGGAGCTGCGCGGCAAGCTGGTCAAGGAGCTGAGCACACATCTGGCAGCCCATCCGAATGACCGTCATCTGCAAAAACAGATGAATCGGGTCTATCTTGCGCAGATTTCCACCGTCCATGCCTTCTGCGGCACGCTGCTGCGGGAGTATGCGCATCGGCTCGACCTGCCTGCGGATTTTCACACCTGCGACGATCCGGAGGCGCGGATACTGCAGGAGCAGGCGATGCAGCAGACGCTCGAGGAAGCGTACAAGACGGAGGACGCGCAGACGCTTGCCGCGCTGGATATGCTCGGCGCGGGCAGGACGGACGCGCAGCTCCCGGAGCTGATCCGCAAGGTCTATGCCGATCTGCAATGCGCTGCCGACCCGCAGAAACGCCTGCAGGAGCTGCGCCAAGCGCTGGAGGTTTCCGACTGCACGGACGTCGGGGAGACCTGCTGGGGCGCTTATCTGCTGCAAGAGCTGCGCTGCGGGCTGGAAAACTGCATCGAGCTGCTTTCGCAGGCGCAGATGCTGATCGCGCATGACGCAAGTCTCGCGCCCTATATGGCAAACTTCAACGAGGATATCGCCCTGCTGCGCCGCTTGAGCGCCGTGCAGTCGTGGGAGGAGGCAAGAAAGGCGGAGCACACCTTCGGACGGCTGAAAACCGTGAAAAATTGCGAAGATGAGGTGCTGAAGGAGCGCGCGAAAAAGCTCCGCGACCGCGCGAAGGATACGGTGAAGAAGCTCTTTCAGCGCTTCGCAATCCCCTCTGAGGAAGCGCTGCAAGACCTCTCCGCCGGGGCAGATGCCCTGCTCGGTCTGTTGAAGCTGACGGAACGCTATGCCGAGGCGTACCGCGCGCTGAAGCTGCGGCGGCACGCACTGGACTTTAACGATTTGGAGCATGATACCCTGCGCCTGCTGACGGATTCTTCGGGTGCACCCACCGCCGCGGCAAGGGAGATCGCCGAGCGCTTTACGGAGATCATGGTGGATGAATATCAGGACACCAACGCCGTGCAGGACAGCATCTTCCGCGCGATCTCCAGGCAGGAGCAAAACCTCTTTTACGTCGGCGATGTGAAGCAGTCCATTTACCGCTTCCGCCGCGCCGATCCGACGATTTTTCTGAAAAAGTACCGTGCGTTTTCCGACTATCGCGAGGCGTGCGACGGTGCGCCGAGAAAGATTTTGCTCTCGGTCAACTTCCGTTCGGAGCCTGCCATTTTGGAGGCGGCAAACGATGTCTTCCGACTGACGATGAATGAGCGCGTCGGCGGTCTGCGCTACGGTGACGACGAGGCGCTGCACACCTTGTCAGAGAAGTCACCGCAGCGGGGAAAGCCGGCGGTCGAGCTGCACTGCATCGACACGGAGGGCGTTCCTTCGCAGCCAAAGGTGCGGCGCGAGGAGATTGAGGCGGAATTTGTCGCCAAAAGGATCGACCGTATGCTGCGGGGCGGCGAGACATTGCCCGACGGCGACGGTGTGCGCCCGATCCGCGCGGGGGACATCACCATTCTCCTGCGCTCGCTGACCGGAAAAGCGGAGATTTATGTGCGCGCGCTGCAGCGGTACGGCATCCGATGCGTCTGTGGCAGCGACAATATCTTCCAAACGGAGGAGATTCGTCTGGTCACAGCGCTGCTGCAAATTGTGGACAATCCCCATCAGGATATCCCGCTTCTGACCGTGCTGCTCTCACCGATCTTCCGCGTCTCTGCCGATCTGGCGGCAAGGCTTCGTGCGCAGAAACGAAGCGGAGATATCTATGACACAGTCTGCGCCTCGGGGGAGACGGCGGATTTCGTGCTTCAACTCAAGGAGCTGCGCGACTTAGCCCAGAGCGGCACGCTGCGGGAGCTGCTTGACGCGATGGACGAGCGGCTGTTCCTGCGCCAGATTTTCAGCGCGATGGACGGCGGCGCGCAGCGCATCAGCAATTTAGACGCCTTTTTCTCGATTGCCGACGGCTTTGAGACAGAACTGCGCCACGGCTTACCCGCTTTCCTGCGCTATTTGGAGGTGGTGCGGGAGAAGGGCTACAGCACCGAGGCGGAGGCTTCCTCGGACGCGGTGCAGCTCATGAGCATTCATAAATCTAAGGGCTTGGAATTCCCTGTGGTCTTCCTTGCGGATTTGGGAAAGCAGTTCAACGACGAGGACAGCAAGGCAATGGTTCTGACCGATCCCGTGCTGGGGATTGCGGCAAAGGTCTTTGAAACGGAACGCAGCCTGCTCTACCCGACCGTGGCGCAGCAGGCGATCAGCGACCGTATCCGAAAGGAAGATCTGTCCGAGGAGATGCGCCTGCTCTATGTTGCCATGACGCGCCCGAAAAACCGCCTTGTGATGACCTACTGCGGCGGTAAGCTGCAATCTCTCCTCAGCAAGCTCTCAACGAGTCTGACGATTCCACCGGCGCAGTCCACGGTGGAGGAGGTGCGGCACATGGGCGACTGGGTTTTGATGGCTGCCCTTGCCCGCACGGAGGCAGGGGAACTATTTGCCGTCGGCGGAAATCCCGGGTGCGCCTCCGTTTCCGCGTACCCGTGGAGCATTACTTATTGCTGCGGTACGGACTATCTGCCTACGCAGCGGGCGCAGACCTCGGAGCGCGATGCAGAACAGGTGCCGCTTCTGCGTCCTGATTTTTTGCAGTATCCGTACTTGACAGCGACGCAGGCACCCAGCAAGCTGACTGCCACGCAGCTCAAGGGACGGACGCTCGACGAGGAGATTTCCGAACAGACGGTGCGTCTCCCTGAAATCGTGTTTTCCAAGCCGCAATTCAGCTTGCAGCAGCGTCCGCTCACACCGACGGAACGCGGCACAGCGATCCACCTTGCCATGCAGTATCTCCGTTATGAGGCTTGTACAACGCCGGAAGGGGTCGAGCGGGAACTGAAACGACTTGTGGAGGAAAAATTCTTGACGCAGCAGCAGGCGGACGCGGTGCCGCCGAAGAAGCTCTTTGCGTTCTTTGACTCGCCCCTCGGCAAGCGCGTGCTTTCGGCAAAACAGCTCGTGCGAGAATTCAAATTCTCCGTTTTGCAGGACGCGTCGATCCTGAGCGGCGCGCTGCGGGGAGAGCAGGTGCTTTTGCAGGGCGTGACGGATTGCTGCATCGTGGAGGAGGATGGACTGACGATCCTTGATTTTAAGTCCGACCGCGTCGCACCGGGAAAGGAAGCCGAGCGCGGAGAATATTATCGCGGGCAGCTCGATGCCTACAGCGCCGCCCTTGCGCGCATTTTCTCCCTGCCCGTGAAGGAGCGCATTCTCTACTTCTTCGCAACCGATACCGCTGTTACGGTCTGAGCCCGTAACACCAAAGCATAAAGCTGCATAGCCTGATCGTGAAATGAGGTGATCAGACAATGCAGCTTTTGCAAGCGCAAGCAAAGGTAAAGGGCGGGAAGGAGCATCCGAATTTACACGGAACCGTCAAATTTACGGCGCGGGGGAACGGTACCTTGGTTGCTGCCGAAATCTGCGGTCTGCCGGAATCGAAGACGGGCTTTTTTGCGTTCCATATCCATGAGGGCGAAGACTGCGGCGGGGAGGGCTTTTCCGACACGAAAGGGCATTTTAACCCCTGTAACCGTGAGCATCCATGCCACGCGGGCGACCTGCCGCCGCTGCTCTCGTGCAACGGAAGGGCGGAGATGACGGTTCTCACGAAGCGTTTTTCCGTCTGCGATATTCTTGGGAAAACCGTAGTGATTCACGCGGAGCCGGATGATTTTCACACGCAGCCCTCAGGAAATGCCGGCGCAAAAATTGCCTGCGGCGTGATCCGCGCGAGATAAGAGCAGGAAAAAACGATTTGCAAACACCGCTCGGTGTGATATACTATATAGAAAACCGAGAGGAGTACGGATATGCTGACAACGGTATTGTTTGATTTGGACGGGACGCTGCTGCCGATGGTGCAGGAGGACTTTGTGCGCGCGTATTTTGCGAGGCTTGCAAGCTTTGCTGCGCCCTATGGCTATGAGGCAAAGCCGCTGGTGGATACGCTTTGGAAGGGCACGGCGGCGATGGTGCAAAATGACGGCGCAAAGACGAACCGAGAGGTCTTTTGGGATACCTTTGCTTCCGCCTTCGGCGAGCAGGCGCGGGCACATGAGGCAGTATTTGAAGCGTTTTATGCGACGGATTTCAACCTTGCGCAGGAGGCCTGCGGCTTTGCGCCGGAGGCGGCGGAGACGGTCGAATTTCTGAAAACAAATGGCATTCGCCGCGTTTTGGCGACGAATCCGATCTTTCCCGCCGTCGCGACGCAGGCACGTATCCGCTGGGCGGGGCTGCACGCGGAGGATTTTGAATTTATCACGACCTATGAGAATTCCCGGCACTGCAAGCCGAATCCTGCGTATTTTGCCGACATCTTGGAACAGATCGGCTGCAAGGCGGAGGAGTGCTTGATGGTAGGCAACGACGCGGTGGAGGATTTGGCGGCACAGGAGGTCGGAATTCCCGTGTTCCTGCTCACGCCCTGCCTGATCAATCCCAAGGAACGCGACCTCGGCGATACCCCACACGGAGACTTTGCGGAACTGAAAAAAGAGCTGACACGCAGAATTTCATTCAAAAAATAATTTGCGATTCTCTTTCCGTGTGATATAATGTAGATAGGAAGTATTCGACGAAGGAGGTAATTTCCATGAAGCGAATCATCACCATCAGCCGTGAATTCGGCAGCGGCGGACGGAGCGTCGGCAAGCTGGTCGCGGAGAAACTCGGTTACCGCTTCTATGACCGTGAGCTGGTCAACAAGGTCGCCGAGCGCAGCGGCTTTTCCCCGGAGTTTATCGAGGAAAGCGGCGAATACGCCAGCGCCCGCAGCAGTCTTTTGTTTGCCCTTGCCACGGCGAGCCAGTATTCCGCCGACGGACTTTCCATGCATGACCGCCTTTACATCGAGCAGACGAAGATTATCGAGGAGCTTGCCGCAGAGGGCGACTGTGTGATTGTCGGGCGCTGCGCGGACTTTATCCTGCGGGATTGGAAGGACTGCCTGCATGTCTTTATCCACGCGGATATGGAAAGCCGCGCAAAACGGATCGTCGAGCGCTACGGCGAGGGCGACAGATCGGCTGAAAAACGGCTCGCGGAGAAGGATCAAAAACGCAAGGTCTATTATAAGAACTACACGGGGCGCAACTGGGGACAGGCGCAGAACTATGACCTCTGCCTCAACAGCGGTGTCCTCGGCGTCGAAGCCTGCGCAGAACTGATCGTGCAGGCTTGCAAGGAATAAAGTAGTTTATGAAACACCTCTCGGAGTGCCCCGAGAGGTGTTTATTTAACCCAATATGAACTTTCAGGATTATAATGGCGTACAGATGCAACCGATTACGAAAAAATGCAAGTAGATGGATGAAGGGTCCTTACAAAAGAAGCAGGAGTTGAAAAGATGAAAGACCAAGAAATCGTTGCACTGTATTTTCATCGTTCAGATCAGGCAATTACAGAGACGAGTCGGAAATACGGCGCTTATTGCCGTAGTATTGCGGGCAATATTCTGCAAAACGACGCGGATGCCGAAGAATGTGTGAATGATACCTACCTCGGCGCGTGGAACAGTATTCCACCCAACAGCCCGGAAAATCTTGCAACCTACCTCGGCAAGCTGACACGGCGTATATCCTTACAGCGCTGGAGAGCTAATCGAAGTCTCAAACGCGGTGGGGGCGAAACCGCTTTGGCGCTGGACGAGCTGGAGGAGTGTATTCCGTCTTATTCCACGGTGGAGAAGGAATTGGAGCAAAAAGAGCTTGCTGCAGCAATTAATCGTTTCGTCGCCTCGCTGGAGGAGACAGAACGTGCAATATTTCTATGCCGTTATTGGTATATCGCATCCATCGACCAAATTGCTGTGGCGTTTCGTTTCAGCACCGCAAAGGTAAAATCTATGCTATACAGGACACGACAAAAGCTGCAGCGCTATTTGCACGAGGAGGAACAAGGATGAATAAAGATATGCTCATTGATGCACTTGAGAATATAGACAGCGCTTACATTTTGCAGGCAGGAAAGTCCGGCGGTATGCTATCCGAGACGAAGCAAAAGCGCAAGAAGAAAGCGCTGCTTCGAGGTTTGCTCATAGCGGCGATTATCGCGGCGCTGCTCGTCGGCGGCACGTTTGCTGCCTATCAAATGGGTGTGTTCGACGACCTATGGCTGCAAAAGCCATCGTCCGATCCGGTTGAGGTCGTTCGAAGTGCGATTGAGAACCAAATAGATAAAGCCTATACGATTTCCGTTCGCGTGGATAACATTTATGCGGATATGGAGGAAACTGCCCGTGCCGCAGCAATCTATCAAAATAGTGAAATTGCCGACCGGAACGGGTGGTCGGAGGAGTACCTTGAGGAACACTTTATTGCTGTGTATGCTGCTTACACCGTGGAGTATGACCACACAAAGACCTTTATGCGCGACGGAGCAGTATTCCAATATTTTTATTTGGTGCAGAAAGAAGACAGCAGTTGGGTCATTTGGGATAACTCTGCGGATTACAAGCTGACTGTGCCGATAGAGAGCCTGACGGACAAGAAAACGGAGGAATCTGAGCAGGAGGAGCAATTAGAGACGGAAGAATCGCGGAAGGCGGAGTTCACCGCAGCAGAACAAGCTGCGGCTGCCGCGATCAAGGGGTGGGAGGACTTTGAAGATGTCCGCACAATTCAGATCTACGAGGTAAAGACGGATGCGGAGAAGACAGAGACGGCGCTTACGCTTCTCAGCGGAAGTGCTTTTGCCGCGCAGCGCGGCTGGACGGAGGAGTATCTTCAAGATCATATGCTCGCGGTGCATGCAGTCTATCTGATCGAATATGAAAGCCTTGAGGGAATCCCCGCTGTTCCGCCGGAACGCGTCGAGGAGGACTACTATCTGCTGCAGGACTCGAGCACAGGAGAATGGAAATTCTCTGAAATCACAGGCTTTATGATGGAACAGGACAACTGATGCTGATATAAAGGCTGCGTTGACTATGTAAGATTTGCAATTGTGTGCTGATGCCCCTTTTTTCATGGAAGCTGGCTTTTTTCCTTGCTAACGTTGCGGAACGAATCTACAACGATGTTGAATGTCAATCATTTCCGCTTTTGAAAACTTGCTTATATTTTTATCGAAATACGATAAAAATATATTGACAATCAATGAAACAAGTGCTATACTTGGGTCAACTTGGAAAAAGGAGCGAATGCTATGAAAAAGTTGTCTGTTACGCTAAAGCTTTCCATTGGCGGTGTGGCGCTGTGCGGGCTGTTGCTGTACTTTGGCGCGATTCCGATTTTTGCAGTCTCAATGCGTACCTCTTATCCGGAATTTGCAAACCGCTTTTGGCCGTGGCTCGCGTTTCTCTGGGGCAGCGCGCTGCCTTGCTACGGCGTTTTATTCTATGGCTGGAGGGTCGCGGGCGAAATCGGACGGGGCAATGCGTTCAGCGGTGAAAATGCCGCCTCGCTGCGTGCCGTTGCGCGATTGGCGGTGCTTGACACGGTCTACTTTGCCCTTGGAAACATCATCCTATTCCTGCTCAGCATGAGTCATCCGGGGATTGCCCTCGGATTGATGGCGGTTTGCGTCGTCGGCGTGATCGTTGCCGCGGTTGCCGACACGCTTTCGAAGCTCATTGCGGAGGCTGCGCGCCTGCGGGAAGAGCAGGACTTGACGATTTGAGGTGACGGTATGATCGTAGTGAATTTGGATGTCATGCTCGCGAAACGGAAAATGACCCTGACGGAGCTTTCCGAGCGCGTCGGCATTACGATGGCGAATCTCTCAATTCTGAAAACAGGAAAAGCGAGGGCAATTCGCTTTGAGACCCTTGATAAGCTCTGCGCCGCTTTGGACTGCCAGCCGGTGGAGCTTTTGGAATGGAGGAAAGAGGTATGAAAAAAAGGTTGGCTGCGCTGTTCCTGCTGATATGTATCGCACTACAGGTGAGCGGATGCGTGTTCGTGCACGATGAGGCAATTCCACGGGGATATCTGCGCACCGAGGAGTATCATGACTCAGACGGAATGCAGGATTCGATTGATTATTGCAAATACTTCTATGGGTCTGACGGAAGAGAAAAGCTTCTTGCAAGCGGAAAGTATCAAGAGGCGAATGCGGAGGATGTACGCCTGCTGCAAGCGTATTTCGAGGATTTCCGCAGCTGGATGGAAGCCGGCGATCAGCTTGAACGCTTTGATTTTGATGCCGAGAGCATCAATGCGGGCGATTTGTTCTTTTTGCGCACGAAGGAGGGGTATCCCGAATTCGGCAATTATTCCCTGTATTTTTTTGACTGTGAGAGCAACGTGTTATATTATATTCACGCCAACATTTAATACTGATTCTTGCTTCCATTCTTTCATCAAGAATTCCGTGTGCTTCGCACGGATCAAAAAACGGGCGGCTGATAGCCGCACCTACTAGTTTGTAACAATTAAAAGTTGTGTATCAGCCTCTGTAGTAGGCAGTTA
>JBJDYD010000179.1:0-5202 GCA_051867015.1 Faecousia sp.
GGCGGCCGCAGAAGATCTTGCAGGCGGAGATGACCTGCAAGACGCGGAGATTCTCTTTGAAGAGACCTCTCTCAGAGAAGAAAATGTGAAGCATTTCCGCCTGGATAACGGCTCCTACATTGCGGTTCAGTATGACACTCCCGTCCATTACCGGAACAACAACGGGAAATGGACAGACTTTGACAACACACTTCGACCGGTTAACAGCTTAGATGACGGCGGCGTTGCCTCCTACCGGGTCACAAACGGCGACAGCGTTCGCGTTTTTGCCGCAGATGCCAATGCCGAAGTGCTTCTGGCAGTGCAGAAAGGGGACTATGGTCTGTCTTTGACACCGGTACGGGAAGCGGATGCCGAATTGCCGGCGGAGCCCGATCCGTCTGCCATTACTGCATCGTATGAATTGACCGCGCAGGAGGCTCAGACTGCATCCGTATCTGCCGCCGTTTTGGAAACATCATCCGCAGGAGAAGCAGCGGAAAGCGACGATCTGCTTTCCGAGGCGCAGTCTGATAAAATCTACTCCGCTTTGGAATATCCCGCTTTCTTTCAGGGGGCGACCCTGCGCTATGAAAACTATGCCAACACGGTCAAGGAAAGCATTGTCATTTCCGCACCGCAGGCTGAATATGCGTATTCCTTCCGGATGGAGACAGACGGCCTGACACCAACCTTGCAGGAGGATGGCAGTGTATGCTTCTGTGCGGCAGACGGAGCGATCATATACTACATCCCTGCCCCCTACATGATTGACGCGAACAACGAATTCTCCTACGATGTTGCCTATTCCTTAACCGAGAGCGGAGATTCCTATTTATTGACAGTTACCGCCGACGCGGCTTGGCTGAATTCAGATGAACGAGAATTCCCTGTTGTGTTAGATCCGACAATTGTTGAACCAAGTATTACCTCCGGTAGCTTCAGTGGAACATATGTGCGCTCTGGTTATAAAAATGCGGCAGCGGACGACTCAGGCATCTATGTAGGCAACAACGGCAATGTGAACCAGATGACCCGTGGCTATTTCCATGCAGACAGTATTCCATGGTTGCCCACGGGCAGCGAGATATTTTACGCGGAATTCTCGCTCTACCAGTATTCCTATGAACGGCAAACGAATGGTGCGACGACACTGGAGGTCGGCCTGTACCCAATGGTAGAGTGTCCGAACTCCGCTATGACTACGGCACAATGGCAAAGTTTCATCTCCGGCCTGACATGGAATAAAGTAGACGGCTCCGGCGCGACTTATACCCATGACGGCGACACCATGATCGACAAAGTGACCGTCAGCGCTTCGACGACTTCGACTTATTCCACATGGAACGTCACGGCGCTGGCACGCCAGTGGTACGGTGAATATCAGATGAACCTTGGCTTTGCGCTCATTCCGGAGGAAGAAAACAGTGCAACCTCCCGCGTGTGCTTCTATGGGCCAAATTCTTCCTCCTGCCTGCCGCGGTTTATGGTAGCCTACCGCAGTGGTGTCGGCGTGGAATCGTACTACTCTTATCAAACAATCGGCATCAACAGAGCAGGCACCTCGTACATCTCGGACTACACGCTGCAAAACACCTTGGTTGTACCGCTGATGACCTCAAGCAGCAATACCATGCCGTTTTCGTTGTCGCTGGTCTATAACAGCGCCTACTGTGAAAACCAGTTTGACGACGATAACAACATCTGCACCAAGGATTTCAGTTCATGGCAGACCGGTGCAGGATGGAAGCTGTCGATACAACAAACGCTGATTCAGAAGACGGTCGGCGGTACTACCTATTTGGTTTATAATGATGCCGATGGCACAGAGCATTATTTTATCTATTCCTCGTATTATGGCGGATATGTAGATCTGGATGGTCTGGGGCTGGTCGTCACAGGCACTACATCGTCCTATACGATGGAGGATCTTTACGGCTACAAGAAGATTTTCACCAATGGTTATCTGACACGCGAGCAGGATGCCTATGGAAACAAGCTGACCTATACCTACGGAAGCGGTGTGATCACGGTGCAGCGGCAAAATGTCGGCGCATCGGCGGAAACCATCGCGCAGATTGGTTACGCAAACTCTCGTTTGAACACCGTGGTAAGTGAGTGCGATTTTTCGAGTGACTCAGATAAGGCAGCCCACCGTACAAGTTTCCAATATACGACGGTAGATTCTATTCTGCTGCTGACGCAGATCACTTTCCCGGACGGAGCGGGGGCTAATTACAGCTATTACACTGCGCAGACAGACGAGAGTTGGAATCACTATCGCCTAAAGACCGCCTTTGATGCTGAGTGCGGCTACGGCTTGGAGTATTCCTACAGCTACGGAATGGATGTCCGAGATATCTTCGAATACAATGCCGAAGGAGATTACGGAGCGAAACTGCGTGCTTACAAACGCACGCATAACCGAACGGTCTATCGCTATTTTGGTGATGATGGCGAGAGCGGTACACAGGACGATCTTTTGACCTTTGCGCTTCAGGATTCTCGCGGCCGACCGGTCAGCGCCTACACGACAGACTGGACAGAGGCAAATGTACTCTCTGCCACCGCGAACGGATGGACAGAAAATAGCGGTAGCAGCCGCAAAAACAATCGCCTGACAGCAAGTGTAAGCTCCGGACTGCAAAGTGCGAATCTGTTGAAAAATGGCTCAATGGAAAATAGCAATGTCTCAGCCAACAGCTTTGGCACTTGGTATCGTAGCTCTTCGTCGTATGTCAAGCCGCAAAGCACTGCCTATGAACAGGAAACCTCGGCAGCATTTGTGCGTAGTACATCCAGCGCGACTGTTGATAAACTCTATCAAAATGTAACATTAAACGCAGGCAAGACCTATACGCTCTCAGCTTATGTTAAAATAAGTGACAGTGTAACTTTCTCGGATGATGGGGGCATAAACCTATCCATTTGCGACGCTTCTGGCGCGACTTCCTACGCGAGTAGTGAAACGCTGAACTACAGCACAGCAGGCGCAGGAAATGGCTGGCTGCGTCTGTATGCGACCTATACCGCTCCGGCAGGTTCAGGGACTGTAAGTCGCCGCGTCTACATTACAGCGACAGGCTATTCCGGCACAGTCTACGTTGATGCTGTGCAATTAGAGGAAGCAGAAGCGGCTTCCGGTTATAATCTACTGGAAGATGGTTCGTTTGAAAACAGCACTACGCTCGGTACAACTGCCATCACCGGCTGGTACAAGCAAGGCAGCGGCACAATCGGAACTGAAAGCAATCCGTTGTTCGGGAGCAAGGCCCTCTCACTGAGCGGTACGGGAAACCAGCGTGCTCTGCAGCATTTAGATGTATCGCTTCCAACGGATACGACTTTCCTCTTGAGCGGTTGGGGCAAAGCAAATGCCAATCCGGATGGAAAGACAGAAAAGAGCGCCGCTTCTGATACTTATTTCGGACTGATTCTGCACTTGTACTATTCCGATGGCAAGGATGATGTGTTCTATTATCCTCTTGATGTTTATGATACGCAGTGGCAGTATACACAAGGCGTTGCCGTAGCCAAGAGCGCGGGCGACAATGCGACTATCACAGAGATCTACATTGCCATCGCTTATGACTACAACTTCGGTACGGCATATTATGATAACATTTCTCTGCGCATGGAGCCTGTGCAGACCTATACTTATGATGAAAACGGCAACATTATCACGACCGAACAAGCAGGCACAGGAGAAAGCAATGCGGAGTATGACGGTGTAGACCTCATTACTTATACTGCGGCGAATGGTTCGACCGTTGAGTATACTTATAACAACGCCCATGACATCCTGACGGCTGTTTCTGACGGTGTTACGGGAGCATATACCTACAGTGCAATGGGCAATGTCACAAAGTCAACTTTAACAGGTGGTACATTAAAGATGCAGTCTACCGCAGCCTATAGCACAGATGGAGACCATACCATTCGTGTCCGTAACGCCAACAATCAGCTCGTAGAATACACATACAGCACAGATGATGAGCTTCTCCAAAACACTAAGATTAAGACCACGGATTCGAGCGGCAATGAGATTGTTCATACCAAAACTGAGTATACCTACGACAAAGCGGGACGCACGACAGGCGTTGCCTTGTCGGATGCATCGGGTGAGCAGCTCGCCTCTATCGGCTATACCTACACTGGCGGACGGCTTTCCTCACTTGTGCGCACGAGCAAGCGAGAAGGCACATCACAAAACCAAACCTATCGCTTCCTCTATAATGCTTGGGGACAATCTACCGCTGTCAAGGTTGGGAATATCAGTCTTGCTTCCTATGAGTACGAAAATATCGGCGGTTCCACAGGAGGCGGCAACCTTTCTGTTATGACCTATGGCAACGGCGATACGGTCAGTTATTCCTACGATGAACTTGACAGACTATCAAAAAAGACATATGATGATACCGGGAACTATATAGAATACGCTTATAATTCTGAAAGTGTACTTGCCCGCGTGAGCTACTACGATTCCGATGATGAGTTGCTGGCATCCTATGCTTTTGAGTATGACAGCCTTGGCAGAATGATCCGCAGTACAGAGTATGGTTCCAATAGTACGATCGTCCAGCGCACGGAACATATTTATGATGCCTACAACCGCTTGGCCAGCCAAAGCTGGGTGTTGGGAACGACCACCTATTCCGAGAGCTATGTCTATAACGATGGCGAGGCTGACGGAAATGGGGAGAATGGCGAGGACGATGAGAGCAACAAGAACAGCGACGGCAGCTTGAAGCAGATGACCACCGGCACAGGCGATACAATTGATTATACATACAACGAGTTAAAACAATTGGAAAAGACGGAGGTTAAAAACACAAGCGGGGAGCTCGTCTTTAACACCGCTTACGCCTACCGCGCGGTCAGCGGCAGCCGCACCTCTGCGCAGGTGGAGTTCCGCAATGTGCGCCGCAGCAGCGACAACAAGTTGCTGGAGGGTAAAAAGTACGATTATGACTCGGTTGGAAACATCATCCAAATTTCTCAAAGCACCGGCAATTATTATCCTCTTGTCCAATATGAGTATGACAGCCAAAACCAGCTCACGAAGGAAACCTATTATGACGGTACAGGTACTGGAACGTCGCACGTTACCGATACCTACGAATACACGTATGACACCGCAGGCAACGTCCTGACGGTCAAAGAAAACGGCACGACGATACAGACCTATACCTACAGCAACGGGGATTGGAAGGATCTGCTGAC
>JBJDYD010000180.1:0-5149 GCA_051867015.1 Faecousia sp.
CTTACGCGGACGGCACGCCCGGTGGTCGTGCCCTACGAATGTAAATCGCACCCTCACCGTAGGGCGCGACGACCCCGGCGCGCCGGTGCAGGAACCCCCGACTAAGCACAAGCTTCCCTCCCCTGTCATTGCGAGGAGCGCAGCGACGTGGCAATCTCGTGCAGGAAGTAGCAAGTGCGTACAAACCTACAGCCGGAGATTGCCACGACCGGTGCGCAGCCCTTCGCGACGAAGGAGCGTTACGGATACAACGTACCCCCTTGCGGATATCGTGCGCACCGGTCTCGCAATGACAAATTAGGGTACCCCCCTGTCATTGCCACAACCCCCTCCGTAGGGCGGGCGACATGTCCCCGCCGCGTGTAGGAACCACCAACTGCGTACAAGCTCGTTCATGCATACCCTCTGCCGCTTACGCGGACGGCACGCCCGGTGGTCGTGCCCTACGAATGTAAATCGCACCCTCACCGTAGGGCGCGACGACCCCGGCGCGCCGGTGCAGGAACTACGAATCGTGTACAAATCTGCTTGGTTTCCCTGTCTGCCGCTTACGCGGACGGCACGCCGAGTCGTCGTGGGCTACGTCCGACGACGAAGCTGCTTTATAAAGCGGTATACTATTGTATCAGGATCAGCCGAGGTATGCAGCGGCGGCGTCACCGTACTTGATCATGTTTTCCAGCAACGCTCTTGCGGTATCGGAGGTTGCGCTTCTGCCGAGGATGTCGGCGATATAGCTTTCCACGCTCCAAGTCTGCACCTGAGAGACAAGAACATCGTTCTCGTCATAGATGCCGATGGTAACCTCGGAACGCATTCTCTTTGCGCCGACATCATCATAGACGCACTTATAAATTGTACCGCTCTGCTGTACGGGTGTGCCGGTAAAGACGACTTCGCCGGTTGCTGCATCCGTTACCTTGTAGGTCAGCTTGCTGACATCACCGGTGTAATTCGCGGTATTGAACAGCATGTTCAGCGTAACCTTGGACCGCAGCGTGACAGACGGGGTAACAACGGTGATCGTACCGGTGCCGGTCTTGCTCATGGTGTTTGCAATCGTGGGAACCTCCTGCGTGCCATATGCAAGCTCTTCTGCCGTGAGATCCCCATTGACCAAATGCTCTGTGTCGTAGCCGAAGTATACCTGCGCTGCTGCGCCGTAATTCAGCATATCAACCGCCAGCGTCTTTGCTGTTTCTGTTGCAGTGGATTTGCGGAGCGTTGCCTTGATCTGCTCGGCAATACTTGCAGTCATAGAAACGCCGACATACTGCGTTCCGTCCGCCGCCTCCGCGTGGATGGTGGCGGTGAAGCTGTCGCCCATGTTCTTTGCGGCAATGCCGGCAAATTCCACTCTGTAAACAGAATCGAACTGTACCATGTCTTCAAGGTTGTATCTGACCGTCGTTTCGCCTTCGGCACCGTTGACCACAACATCAACGTAGGTTGTCGGATACTTTTCAGCGGTATCAGAGGTCATGATGAATACAAACTTCAACTCTGCACCCATGCTGAAGGCAGTGGTGACAAACTTCAGCTCGCTGTCTTCCGTAGGCACAACAACTTCCGCTGCGCCGCAGATGCAGGTGCCGTCTACAAAGGCATGGTCCTCGATTGCGCTGTAGCCGCAATTTTCACAGCCAACGGTATGGGTGCCGTCGCCGTTGTCGCTGTAGGTGTAGCTGTGGTCGATGGTGGCAACAACCTCCTGCGCAACAATGGTTACGCCGCAGACGCCGCAGTGGGAGCCTTCCGTCAGACCGGTTGCGGTGCAGGTTGCGGGAATTGCCAAATCCACGGCCTCGGTGTGTCCTGCTGCCGCAATTTCTTCGGTCTTGCTTGTGCCGCACGCCGTGCAAATATAGGTAACTTCGCCCCTCTCCGTGCAGGTCGGCGGGATTCTGCTGTCTTCCTCGGCGACCCACATATGGGCATCCTCGCTTGCATAGGAATAAACCTCCCCGCAGGTGTTGCAGGTATAGAAAAAGCTGACGCAATCCGTCGTGCGGGTATAATCCCACAGCTCTGTTGCATAAGCGCAGTTTTCCCAGCCTTGGGCATCCTCAAGGATACAGAGCGTCAGCGCATCGGAGCACTGATCAAACACGGAAGAACCAAGCGTCGGCATCCCGCTCAGGAAATGCACATGCCGCAGGCTGCTGCAATTTTCAAACGCGCCATCGCCGATGCTCGTCACGCTTTCCGGAATTATCACGCTCGTCAGAGCACTGCAGCCGGAGAAGGTACGATTGCCGATGCACGTCACGCTGTTCGGAAGCACCACGCTCGTCAGGCTGCTGCAATTTTTGAACGCGCCGTCGCCAATGCGCGTCACACTCTCCGGAAGCGTTACGCTTCTTCGGCTGCTGCGCAGAGAGCGCATACGGCTTTCCATGCTCGCCGCATCCGTTGGGATCGTTACGCTTGTCAGGCTGCTGCAATTGTAGAACGCGTAATCACCAATGCTCGTCACGCTTTCCGGAATTGTCACGCTCGTCAGACCGGTGCAGCCGGAGAACGCGTAATTGCCGATGCTCGTCACGCCCTCCGGAAGCGTCACACTCGTCAGACCGGTGCAGCCGGAGAACGCGTAATTGCCGATGCTCGTCACGCCCTCCGGAAGCGTCATACTCGTCAGACCGGTGCAACCTTCGAACGCAGAATTGGCAATGCTCGTTACGCTCTCCGGAAGCGTCACGCTTGTCAGGTCGGTGCAGCCGGCGAACGCACCGTCACCGATGCCTATCACGGCAACGCCGTTGATCTCCGCAGGAATGTCAGCATAAGTTATAGAATCATCGCCGGCATAGATCACGCCGTTCGCGCTGTCGAAATAGATATTGCCGCCCATCACAGGATACATATCTTCATTTATCATAGGCGGTTCCGGAACATCCTCCCCGTACCAAAGCTCGGTCGGATAGCCGTTCCATGTGGGAGTGCTCCAGCCGCATTTGCCGCCGATGTAGTAGAGGGTCAAACCGCGGATGTTAATATCCTCTATTTCTATCACCGGTTCATCATACCATATATTCGCGATGCGGAATACACCTTCTCCAATCTCCGGCGCATCCCCCATGAAATATACCGATTGCAGGTTTGCGCAGGAATACCAAGCATAATCGCCAATGCTCGTCACGCTCTCCGGGATTGTCATACTCGTCAGACCGGTGCAGCCTTCGAAAGCGTTGCAGCCGACGCTCGTCACGCCCTCCGAAATCGTCACGCTTGTCAGTCCGGTGCAGGAATAGAACGCTTGCTCGCCGACACTCGTCACGCTGCCCGGAATTGACACGCTCGTCAGGCGGCTGCAATTGCGGAACGCGCCGCCGCCGATGCTCGCCACCCCCTCCGAAATCGTCACGCTTGTCAGTCCGGCGCAGGAATAGAACGCTTGCTCGCCGACACTCGTCACGCTGCCCGGGATCGTCACGCCCGTCAGGCGGCTGCAATCGTAGAACGCGCCGTCACCGATGCTCGCCACCCCCTCCGAAATCGTCACGCTTGTCAAGCCGGTGCAGTATCCGAACGCATTGCAGCCGATACTCGTCACGCTGCCCGGAATTGTCACGCTTTTGAGGCTGCTGCAGTATTCAAACGCATTGCAGCCGATGCTCGCCACACCCTCCGAAATCGTCACGCTTGTCAGACCGGTACAGCCGTCAAACGCGTTGCAGCCGATGCTCGTCACGCTGCCCGGAATCGTCACGTTCTTCAGAGCGGTGCAGCCACAGAATGCATTATCACCGATTTTGGTCACGCTGTCGGGGATCGTCGCGCTTGTCAGACTGCCGCAGCTCCAGAACGCACCTTCACTGATCTCCGTCATGCTGTCAGGGATCGTCACGCTCGTCAGGCTGCTGCTGCAATTGGAGAACGCCCCTTCGGCAATCCCAACCGTCCCCTGACGGATTGTGTAATTTCCGTTGCTCCATGCTCCATCGTACTCCGGGAACGGGCTGCCGCCGATATAGTCCGCCGCAATCAACCAATGATCTATATATAATGCGCCGTTAACCCAGTAGTCCGGGCCGAAAACGCCTTCATAGTAATACCCATCCTCCGGCAAGGCAGCGGCGGAATCATAAATTGCCGTGTGCTCAAAGGCGCCGGAGCCGATCCTCTCAACGCTATCGGGGAGGTTCACATATGCCAATTTGTAGCACTCCGCAAACGCATCACCGCCGATGCTCGTCACACTGTCCGGAATCGACACACAGCCCAGATTGTAGCAGCACCAGAACGCGCTGTCGCCGATGCCCGTCACCGCCACACCGTCAATCTCCGCGGGAATGTTTGCGCCCGTCACGCTGTCGTCGCAGTCCGTGATTGTGCCGGTTGCTTTGTCAAAATAGAGATTGCCGCCCTCGGCGGGGTAGGCAATGTCCGTTTCGGAGTAGGCGCTTACGGGCAGCATCCCCTGCGGCAGCAGTCCGATCACCAGCGCCGCAAGGAGCAGTATGGAAAGAATTCTTCGTTTCATGGGATGTTCCTCCTTTATTTTGATTTTAATTGATTCAATGGCTCAGCGAAAACGATTTTCACCCGGTGCCGGAACCACCATTCTCCCCCTGTCATTGTCATGCATTCCTCCGTAGGGCGGGCGACATGTCCCCGCCGGTGCAGGAACTACCGGCTGCGTACAAACCTGTTCGTTCGTACCGTTTGTCGCTCGCGCGACACGGCACGCCGAGGTCAGCGTGCCCTACGATCGTAAATCGCACCCTTGCCGTAGGGGACGGCGTCGTCGACGTCCCGCGTGCAGGAACCAACGCCGGCACAAGGAGCATGGACAAATGTTTTTTCATCATAGGATAACCTCCTCAAGCTCGAAACGGCTGCCATTACAGAGCGCCTTTTCTTCGTTTTCCCCATCGTTATCATAAAACGGGGATGTTAGGAAGTTATTACCAAAACGAACTTTTTTCCAACACAGGGAACAACACAGGGGACAGGGAACAACACAGGGGACGGTTCTCTGTGTTGCCTTAGATTCAGCAGTGAACAGTGAAAAGTGAAAAGTGTCGGAGCGCTCCGCGCGGATTAAAAAAGCGGGCGGCTAATAGCCTCCCCTACGTGAAATTTCGCCCCCCACGCCGTAGTAGTTTGTAACAGTTAAAAGTTGTGTATCAGCCTCTGTAGTAGG
>JBJDYD010000181.1:0-5100 GCA_051867015.1 Faecousia sp.
CCGAGCCCGTAGTGGACTTTCACCACCAAGTCATTGCCCATGCCGGGCACACAATAAAAAATGCCTGCCGCAAACTCGCAGCAAGCAGTTTTTTTATGTTCTTTCTATTGCAAGATCTTTTGCGATTTCATCCAGCAAAGCCTTTGCGCTTTGCTGACTCAAGCCGTAATACTTGGCATTCTTTACCGGCTCTTCCGTGATCAGCCCGCATTCCTTCATCTGCTCCATATGGTGAGAGATGGTAGAGGTTGCGACGGAGACCTTTTTTGCAATATCCATGCCGCGCATCGGGCCCTCCTGCGCAAGCAGCGTCAGAATCTGATAACGGGTCGGGTCGGCAATGGCTTTCAAGGCTTTTACCTTGTCCTCACGGTTACGGCTGAGCTGCCGCAGCGTTAAAAAGAGAAACTGCCGCTTGTGCTCCCCCTCCGTATCGAAGAAGCGGCAAGCCCGCATCGGGAGCAGGTAGGAGGGCAGAAAAACAAACTCCGCATAGGGGCCTCGGTTGCGGAAGGTCTTTCCCATCAGCTCCTGCGAAAACGCCAAAAGGTCATCTCCCTCGGCTCCCTCACAGACCGTTATGTACATTCGTTCGATCTTCGATTTTTGCTGCTCCAAAGCAGCCTCCAACGCAGGGGTCTGCATATCGGCAGCGAGAGAAAAGAACTCCGTAATGAATCGCTCCGACTGCCGCACAAACGCAGCAAACGCCAGAAAGCTCCCGCAGCGGTCAGCGACCCAACCATAAACGACATCCAAAGCCGCATCGTCCGTCAATGCCCTTCGGAGCGTTTCTTTGTCGGCATCCTTGCAAAGATAATCAAGCGATAATTGCCGCCAGACGAATTCCTCTGGAGGCTCCGCGAGAACGATCTTACGCAGTGCCCCCACGGAGATATTCTCCAACGGCATATCCAGCAGATAGTCCAATATACTCAGATTGAAGTGCTCGGTGATCGCCGCGTAGGTTTCGAAAAGGAAGCTATACTTGCGCTTCCACGCGGCAAGCTGTTCGGTGCCGTAAACCTCCCTGCAAAGCGTATGAACACACTCCCCGGAAAGCACACTGATCGCCCCCCAAACCGGCTCCAGCTCCGGCAGGAACGCAAATACACAGCGCTCACTCAGTCGTTCCAAACGCACAAGGCTCCCTCCTTTCCGAGTTGATAAGGTTATTTTACCACAACTCTCCGAAAAAGACAACCTTGCGCCCTCCGGAGAAACGCATTATAATTTTCTCGACATATTTTTCTTCGAGGGGTTGTAATCTTTGTCATTATTTGTTACTATATAGACAGTACACAAAGGAGCAATGGAATGAAACTGATTTCATGGAATGTCAACGGCATCCGTGCCTGTTTGGACAAAGGCTTTTTAGAAACCTTCGCTGCGCTGGACGCGGATTTTTTCTGCCTGCAGGAGACAAAGGCGCAGCCGCATCAGGTCACGCTTGCGCTGGAGGGCTACGAGCAATTCTGGTATTCTGCGGAGAAAAAGGGCTACTCCGGCACGGCGATCTTTGCAAAGCGCAAGCCGCTCTCCGTCACCTACGGCGTCGGTGTGGAGGCGCTGGATCATGAGGGGCGGCTGATCACGCTGGAATACCCGAGCTTCTACCTGCTCACCTGCTACACGCCGAACGCGCAGGACGGGTTAAAGCGTCTTGACCACCGGATGCAGTGGGAGGATGCCTTCCGCGCCTATCTGCAGAGCCTCGACGCGAAAAAGCCGGTCATCGTCTGCGGCGATCTGAACGTCGCGCATCAGGAGATTGACCTGAAGAACCCGAAGTCCAACCGCGGCAACGCGGGCTTCTCCGACGAGGAGCGCGGCAAATTCACCGACCTGCTCGCGGCAGGCTTTACCGACACCTTCCGCGCGCTGCATCCCGACGCAACGGGCATTTATTCGTGGTGGAGCTACCGTTACAACGCCCGCGCCAACAACGCGGGATGGCGCATCGACTATTTCCTCGTCTCAAACCGTCTGCGCGAGAATATCGTTGACGCCCCCATTTACTGCGACATTTTCGGCTCGGATCATTGCCCTGTCGGTTTGGAGCTTTCCCTCCCAATCGAATGATGGAATGAAAATTAGATAGAAAGGAACGGAATTGGAATGAAAAAGCGCTTGATCTGTCTGCTTGTCTGTGCTGCACTGCTGGTTTCCTGCATTCCCGCCGTGTCTGCTTACTATAATGTCAGCTCGTGGGCACAGGAATCGGTCGATTCGATGTACGGGCTCGGTTTCCTGCCCGACAGTCTCAAAAATGCCGATTTGGGAAAGAACATCACCCGCGGTCAGATGTGTCAAATGGCGGTTTTGGTCTATAATCAACTGATGGGCACACCTGATATCGGTCCCGACTCTACGAAAAACTTCACCGATACCTCCGATCCCGCCATCAACTACGCCTATGAGCAGGGTATCGTCGGTGGCTACGGTGACGGCACCTTCCATCCGAACGATCCCCTCACCCGTCAGGATTTCTTCAAGATCACCTACAATCTGATGGCGACCGCCTATTGGGACCCTAAGAGCATCACGCCGGACTCTCTGAGCCGATTTACGGATGTCGGCTCGGTCAGTGACTACGCCCTCGACGCAACACGCGCCATGGTTGCCATCGGCGTGGTGAAAGGCTCCGGCACGACGCTTGAGCCAAAGAACAACACCTCCGCAGAGGAGGCGATTCTGATGTTCTTCCGCGCTTATCTCTACATGTGCGATTGGATCAATCAGCAGACCGAGGCAACAAAGAACATCGCCATTCAGTCGCAGGGCTACTCCGGCATCAGCACTTGGGCAATTCGCGAGGTGCAGGAGATGCAGGAGAAGGGCATGATCCCCTCCTGCCTCGACAACTGCGATATGAGCAAGCCCATCACCCGCGCGCAGATGTGCGCAATCGCGGTGCTCGCCTATAACAAGGCCATGGACACAAGCTACAGCGCACAGGGCAGCGGCTACTTTACCGACTCGAACGATCCGGCTGTCAACGCCGCTTACGAGTTGGGCATTGTCGGCGGCATGGGAGACGGAACCTTCGCCCCGAACGCCACGCTCACAAGAGAGCAATTCTTTAAAATCATGGCGAATTTCATGAGTGTCCTCGGCTATCCGCGCGACGATTCCCGTGCCATCACACTCAGCAAATTCAATGACGACAATCGGGTTGCAAGCTGGGCGCAGGCACCTGCCCGTCTGATGGTCTATATCGGCGCGGTGCGCGGCGACGGCAAAAATCTGAACCCGCAGGACAGCACCGCCATTCAGGAGGCGATTGCCGTTTTCCTGCGCTGCTACAAATACACCGTCGCATGGAAGAACGACCATCCCAACGGCGAGGAGCCCTCCGAACAGCCGAGTGTGATCGACGATCTTCTCGCGTTTGCAAAAAGCTTTGAGGGCTATCCCTACGTCTACGGCGGCAACGGTCCGAACAGCTTCGACTGCTCCGGCTTTGTGCTGTACGTCTATAAGCACTTCGGTTATTCCTTCTCCCGCGGCGCACAGGAGCAATACAAAGACGGTATGCATGTAGACATGGACGATCTGCTGCCGGGCGACCTTGTGTTCTTCAGCAGCTACGGCAATTGTAATGCTTCCAACAGCAGCTTCCGCAGCATCACCCACGTCGGTCTGTATTTAGGTAACGGCTATTTCATCCATGCCTCAAACCCGACCCGCGGTGTCGTGATCGACACGCTGTGGAGTGGCTACTACAACAGCCACTTTTGGGCAGGCTGCCGCATCATCACAGAATAAAATACAAGGAGGAGCTGCCCGTCAGCTCCTCCCTTTTTCTGTATCACGCAGCCTCTGCAACGTAGGGACATGTCCCCGCCGTCCGTGCAACGGCAGACAGAACAAGCAACCAAGCCTTTCCCTACCCCATAATTCCTCCATTAGATTGCCACGTCGCTGCGCTCCTCGCAATGACAGATGGGGTGCCCTCTTATGTCATTGCAAGGAGCGCAGCGACGTGGCAATCTAATGCACGCACCGACAACACACACTCGCCCGCATAAAAACGAAATAACCTCTATAGGGTGCGGATATGTCCCGCATATACTGCACAGCTCTGCTTTACTCTCTCAGGATCCTTCGTTCCGTTTTTTCAAACTCCGTAAATATTCCTTTTGCGCATTGTCAATACGGTAGCTCTCGACTGCCTTTTGAATGGTCTTGTTATGCACCCACAATGGCAGGCGGTTTTCTTCAAGATAGACAATCACGCTTTCCCATTGCTTTGCCAAGGCGGTGGCAAAATACCACGCGCACATCATGTTGACATAATATTCCTCGCGCCGCACCCCTGCTACAAGCTCCAAATAGCGTGGGTCAAACGCCTCGTCTAAATAAAAGGTCATCAGCATCTCAATCCCGAATCGGACGGTGAAGGGATGCTCCGAGGCAAGCCACACTTCAATATGCTTTAGCAGCTCCGCCAAATGCCGCTTGAAGCATTTCGGGCGCAGCATATCGCAGGTCGCCCAGTTGTCCACAAAGGGGAGAAACCGCTCCAACGCACGGATGCAGGCAGCATAGTCCGCGATCTGTTCGATCAGGAACGCGTGCAGATTGTTTTCCTCATAATATCGGTGCGGCAGCTCGGAGAGAAATGCCTCCGCACGCGGGTCGCCTTTGAGCTTTTTCGCCAGCGCACGCAGCGCCGGCGTCCGCACCCCGATGACCGTATCAGGCTTGACCGTCGGCATCAGCTTGCATTGAAACTGTTTGTATTCTTGGTCTTGCATTGAAAATAAAGCTTCGGTGATCGTCTCTGTCATTTTTCCGTTTCTCTCTTTCACAGCATACTTCGGTGCATCGTCGCCTCAAGTTTTCTCAACTGATACTGACTCCCAATAAAGTCGGATTTCCCATGCGCATATTGTATCTCACGAATATTTAGCACTCCGATTGTTTTACCGGCGAATAAAGACACTTCATCGTTCGCACAGCCTAATAGCTTTGACTGCAAAATCAGTTGGAAGTTCACGAAGCTTGAACGCAGACATAAAAACACCGCCTTTCCCATCTGATTATACAGCAGAAAAGACGGAATGTGAAGTGAAATATCCTTCGGATGTGAAATAA